>NZ_JBHSRF010000078.1:0-43764 GCF_042658925.1 Sphaerisporangium aureirubrum | reverse complement strand
CACCAGCGCACTCCGCCCCTCCATAACCCCCCGCCCCCGCAAACTAGGCTCCCCACACTGCAACCAGTACGTCGCCCACCCCCCCGCCGTCCGCAACAACGCCTCCCCCAAAGGCAGATCCCAACTGGCCGACCACCCACACACCAGTAGCGGAGAGTCACCGAGTACCCGATCGAGCAACGCGTCGACAACAGGGTGATAGGTGTGCAGCGCGGCGGGGGTGTCCCGCACCCCGAGGTTCAGGTAGTCCCCGTGCAGTTTCACCACCAGCGGCCCCACCGGCTCGGCGGCGGCCATCGTGTCCAGGTCGTAGGCGACCCGGGGCGTCAGGCCCGCGTCCTCCAGGGCCTGTTCGAGGTAGCGGTCGAAGTTGGTGGTGAGAAAGGGCCCGAGAAGGCCCTGCGCAGCCATGGCCGCCAGAGCACGGTGCGCCGGGGTGGGGGACGCGTGCTCGAAGAGGTGACGGGGCAGGCTGAGGCGGTCCCCCGAGTCGCCCTGGAGCATGGCGAAGTAGTCGGGGAAACGGCCGAACCTGGCGACGTACCAGTCGACGGGGTCCGGGCCGGGGTCCTCACCGTGGTCGGCGGCGATCAAACGCAGCAGGTCCTCCCCGGTTGCCACACCAGCGGAGTGGGACACCCCGGCGCCCGCGAGCACGGCCACCGGTCGGGGAGAGGAGCGGATGCCGTCCGCGAGCGCCTCGATGGGCACCGGTCTCACATGGAGTACCAGGCTCGGCGCAGGGCCGCCAGCTTCTCCGCCAGGGTGTCCACTTCGGAGTCCTCCGGGAACGTCACGCGGTCCCACCAGGACGGTGCGGACTGGCCGGCGACGCCACCGAGGATGCCGCCCGCGATGGCGGCCACGGTATCGGTGTCGCCGCCCAGGGTGACCGCGTACGGCAGGGCCTCGTTCAGGTCGGACGAGCGGCGGATGACGTGGGTGACGGCGGCGGCGGTCTGAGCGGCGTCCAGGGTGACACCGCCGGGCGGCGGGGTCCAGGTGCCGTCGGCGGCGCGGCGGACGTCGTCGAACTCGGGACGGGCCAGCCACTCGGCCTCGGCCACGGCGGCGGGGAGGATGGCGTCCGCCGACTCGAGCGCCCAGCTCGCCATCGCGGCGACCACGCAGGCCGCGCCGATGGCCAGCGGGCTGGGGTGGGTGCCGCGTGCCAGCTCCCGGACCAGGCTCCGACGCAGGTCGGGATCGGTGACGGGCACGATCCAGCCGGCGGGCGTCATTCGCATGGCCGCGCCGTTGGTGGCGCCGTCGGCGGGATCGGCGGACGGCTCGGGCAGTTCCCCGGTCTCGGCGAAGCGGGCCAGGGACCGGCGGGTGGTGGGGCCGATGCCGCGGATCTCGGACGCGGCGGCGGCGAGGCGCCGGGTGAACTCCTCGGCCGCCGGACGGCCGGAGGTGTCGGCGAGCAGCCGGCTGACCAGCAGCATCTGGCCGGTGTCGTCGGAGGTCGCTCCCTGCGGCCAGCCGTGCGCGGCGGGCAGCTCGAACATCCGGTCGCGGTCGACGGCCTCGGGCGGCCCGCCCTCCCAGGGCACGCCGAGCGCGTCCCCGGCGACGAAGGCGCGCATCGCGGCGGCGACGCGCGTGGCGTCCGGCACCCGGATCTCCGGGCAGCGCACGTAGAGGCTGTCGAAGCCCTCGGTCTGGATGGTGCGCCGGGCCCGGTCGGTCAGCTCCATGCTCCCGGTGTGGTCACCGCGCGCCTGCCGCACCCGGGCGAGTGTGACCTGGCCGTGCGCGATGTCGTACGGAATGCGGCACCGCTCGAAGCCCTCGATGGCGGCCTCGGCCAGATGCTGGGCCTCGTCCAGCTCCCCGGCCAGCACCGACACCTCGGCCTGGCCGCGCAGGATCTTGGAGAACAGCAGGTCGTCCCCGAGGTCGCGGGCGATCCGGGCGGCGTCGGTGAAGTAGGTCCTGGCCTCGTCGAGCTCGCGCATCTGGAGCGCCGCGAGCCCCATGCCGTTCGTCGCGTTGGCCACCCCGCCGATGTCGGACACCTCGCGGTAGATGCGCAGCGCCGCGGCCTGTCCCCGTTGCGCGTCCCCGGGCCGGTCCTCGGCCTCGGCGACCACCGCCTCGTTGACCCGGATGACGGCTTCGACGGACTTGTCCCAGGAGTCGGCGGGCAGCGTGTCGAGCCGCCGCTGCGCCAGCTCCAGCTCCGACTTGGCCGTCTCGACGTCGCCGCCGAAGAAGCTCAGCCGGGCGATGAGCGCGTGCCAGCGCGCCGATTCGTTGGCGTTGCCGTCCGGCCCGACGATGGCCAGCCCTTCCTCCGACAGCCGGACGCCCTCCGCGAACCGCCCGAGGAACAGGCACAGCTCGGCGGCGCGGAACAGGAACGGCAGCCGTTCGTCCCCGTCACCGGCCTCGGCTAGGGCCTGCCGCGACAGTTCGTGCGCGCCGCCGAAGTCGCTGCGGGCGAACGCCAGGTCGGCGCGCAGCAGCAGCGCGTACGGGGCGTCGGCGCGCAGGCCGTCCAGCAGCCGCTCGGCCTCGCCGTGGTTGCCGAGCGCGATCTCGGCCTCGGCCGCGAGGTACGTCATCGCCTCGGCGTCGGCCTCGGTGGGCGCCTCGATGTCGGCCATCAGCGTGATGAGCGAGCGGCAGCGGTCGTACCGGCTCTGGTCGAGCGCGGTGCACATCTCCTCCCGCCACATGCGCACGCCCTCGGCTGGATCCAGCCGGGCTTCGTGGTAGATGCGTTCGAGGCGTGCGCTGAACCCGTCGGCTTGGGACACGGTCCGATAGTAGTCCGCGAGCGCGCGGTGGGCCCGCGCGAGAATGTCCGGGGCGACCCGGCGCAGCGCCCGGCGCAACAACAGGTGAATCGTGTACCGCTCCCCCTGCGGCGACACGAACGAGAAGTTGGTGAGCCGCTGGAACGTCTCGGCGTCCGTGGGGAAGCCGAGCGCGGCGCCGAGCCGGTCGAACAGCTCCCGGTCGAACGCCCGCGCCGCGGACGCCGACACGATGGCCAGCTCCAGGTCGCCGCTCACCCACTGCATGAGCCGCGCGGCCAGCTCGCGTTCCTTGGTGCCGAGCTCGTCGCTGGCCACGAAGCCCTCGGGTCGCAGCGGCACGCCCCGGCGTTCGGCGGCGAGCGCGACGTCGGCGCTGAGGCCGAGAAGCAGCGGGTGCACATGGCCGGGTTCCACGGTGGCGTACCTGATCAGCGCGCCGCGCAGGTCGCCGGCGGCGATCCCAGCCTGCGTCAGGTACTCCTCGGCGAACTCCACGGGCAGCGCCCCGAGCGCGGTGACGTTCACGAACCGGTCGGGGATGGGGTCGGTCAGGGCCTCGGCCCAGCGGGGGTGGCTGCGGGAGGCGATCGCGACGACCAGCCCGTGGTCCAGAGGCAGGCGGCCGACGAGCTGGCGGAACCAGCGCGGGCCACCCCGGTCGGCGAACCGCGCGACGCCGTGCTCACCGGTGAGCGCCTCGAAGGTGTCGAACAGCAGCACGATGCGGTCCGGCCCGCCGCGTTCGGTCAGCGCCGCCCGCATGTCGGCGGCGAAAAGGCGGGGCAGGGCGGCCATGAGGTCGGGGTCGGGCGGCAGCCGCAGTACCTCTTCGACCACCTCGGGCGGCACGCGGCGGCGCAGCCTGCGGCGGCTGAGCAGGTCGTCCAGGCGGTCGCGCATCACCTCGACCAGGGCGGTGCCGACCTGGAAGACGGGCAGGGTCAAGAAGGCGTCGGCGATGGTGGCGGCGACGGCGAGCTCGGAGCGGGGGAAGTTGTCCTGGATCAGCCGCTGCACGTCGCCGCCGGACTTGTGGAGGTACGCGACGGCCGCGAAGTCGAACCGGGGCGTGCGGATGTCGAACTCGGCGAGCTGTCTTTTGAGCAGGAACAGCGCGCCCATCGCCTCCTGGGGCCGCGTGCCGTCGAACGGGGTGGTGCTGAAGTCGAGCAGCGCGACCGGCACCCGCTCGGCCCCGTGCGCCTGTCCGAGCGCGGCGACGAACAGCTCCGGGGGGCGGGCCCGTGCCTCGGCCCACTCGCGGTCGGGCAGCTTGACGCAGCAGTGGTCGCGCAGGTGACGCAGCAGCGCGCTCTTGCCGTTGCCGCCCACCCCGACGAAGAAGGCGATGCTGCGCTGTGGCGGCCGGGCGTGGACGCGTTCGGCGAACTCGCGGCTCAGTTCATAGCGGTCCGCGAACAGCTTGGTGCCTGCCGGGCCTTCGTGGCCCAGCTCATCGAAGATCGACATGCGGCCACCCCGGGTATGAGCAAAGCAACCGTCAAGAGAGTGTATTGACGATCACCCGGAAAGGCACGGCCATGCACGTCCTGTTCGTCCGCCCCTACACCCACCGGGCCGCCGGCCGGGCCGCCGCCACCTCCAGCGACAGTCTCGGCTTCAACGTCACCTGCGCCGACGCCCTGGCGGCCGGGCTCGGGGCGCGGGGGGTGGAGGTGACGTCCGTGACGGGCGGCGGGGACACGCGGACGGCGTGGGTCGGGCGGGCCCTGACGGCGTTCGAACGCCTGCTCACCACCCGTACGCCCGACGTCGTACTGGCGTTCCACGCCTTCTGGCCGTTCACCGTGGAACTGCGGCGGATCATGGACGACGCGGGGTACGGCGGGCCGCTGGTCACCTACACGCACGGCAGCCACTGGGACCCCACAGACCTGTTCCGCTTCGAGCGGTACCCGCGCCTGGCCTGGGCGGACCTCGGCAACCTGCTGTGCGCGGACCGGGTGCTGGTGGTGAGCGAGTGGATGCTCGGCACGGTCCTGGCCCAGGTGCGCGCCGCCAGCACGGCCGCCGCCGGCGAGCTGGCCCCGCGTCTTCGCCGGGTCGGCCTGCCGCTCGACCTCCCCCGCATCGACGCGGCCCGGCGGCCGGAGGAGCCCGGGTCTCCCGTGGTCGTCTTCAACCACGCGCCGGTCGCCGCCAAACGGCCGGAGGTGTTCTTCGAGCTGGCCGGTGAGCTGATGCGCCGTACCGACGCGAGCGTGCTGGTCACCCGCCGGTTCCCGCCGTCCGCCCTCGCCGGGCTCGACCCCGCCCGGGTGCGGCTCGGCGACGACCTGCCGATCGACGACTACTACGCCGCCCTGTGGGGGGCGCACCTCCAGGTGAGCACGGCCGTCCACGAGAGCCTCGGCGTGGCCACCCTTGAGGCCATGGCGACCGGCAACTGCTGCCTGCTGCCCCGGATCGGCGCCTACCCCGAGATCACCGTCCCGGAGGGGTTGTACGACGACCCCGGCGAGCTGCTGTCCCGCCTTGTCGAGATGGTCGAGCGGCCGGGGCCGCGGCGCGAGCTGGCCGCCCGGCAGATGGCGCGGACGCGGGACCGCTACAGCCCCGAGCGGGTGGCCGAGGCCGTCCACGGGGTGCTGCTGGAGGTCTCCCGGTAGAGGCCGTGCGCCTTGATGTAGCTCTCGACGGCCGCGGGGACCAGGTGGCCCACGGGCACCTGGCGGCGTACCAGGGCGCGCACCGCCGTGGAGGAGACCTCGGGCACCGTCAGGGTCACCGGCGTGACGGCGGTGTGCCGCTCCGGCGGCGGATACCCGTTCCGCGCGCACACGACGAGTTGTGCCAGCTCGAACAAAGCCTCCGGTTCCCGCCAGGTGCCGATCCCCGCGTAGGCGTCCGCGCCCATGACCAGGAACAGCCGTACCCGGTCGCCGTACAGTCCGCGCAGTTCCCGCAGCGTGTCGACGGTGTAACTGGGGCCTGGCCGGTCGATCTCCATGCGGCTGACGCCGAACCTGGGGTCGTGACGGGTGGCCAGCGTCAGCATGGCGAGCCGGTGCTCGCCGGAGACCGGAGGCAGCGGCTTCTGCCACGGGTCGCCCGCGGGGACGAACAGGACGTGGTCGAACGCGAGGGCGTTCGCGACCGCCGCGGCCTTGGAGAGATGCGCGTTGTGAATGGGGTCGAACGTGCCGCCCAGGATGCCCAGGCGGAGGAGATGTGGGTCAATGTTTGAAATTGTTAATCGGGATATTCATCTGGACAAGCCGCTATTTTCATCACAATCGTGACAGGTGCCGGGTGATCGCCACCCATCGTTGCCGGACCGTCAGCAGCGACAGGAGCACGACCACGACGGTGGCGGGCCACACCTGGCCGATGAGCAGCCCCACGACCAGCACCCGCTTGCGGTTGGTCAGCGAGGCGACACCCACCTGGAACAGCCGGTTCATCGAGTCGTGGTCCATCCCGGCCGTCGCCAGCGCCGCCTCGCCCTTCGCCTTGATGTAGCTCACCGAGAGCGCGGCCCCGCAGGCCATGACCGCCCAGACGGCCGAATGCCCCGTCACGTCCAGCCAGTAGGCGATCCCGCAGTAGATCACCGCCTCGCTCAGCCGGTCGCTGGTCGCGTCCAGCAGCATGCCCCGCACCCCCGCTCGCCCCTGCAGGCGGGCCAGCTCGCCGTCCAGGACGTCCAGCGGCAGCGTCACCGCCAGCAGGACGGCGGCGGGAATGAGGTGTCCGAGGGCGATGAGGACGGCGATCGGTACGTGCAGGGCGGCGCCTCCCAGCGTCACCATGTCCGGGGTCACCCTGCCCCGGCCCACCCGGTCGATCGCGGCGGCCAGGCGGCGCATCAGGCGGCGCGTCATGTCACCGCGTCCCTGATCACGCTGAGGTGGGTCGTGGCCGGGGCGTTCCCTGGGATCTCGTTCACCCGCGCAGTTCCGTTCATGTACATGGCTCATGTCTCTGGCCCGTCCATCATGAGGGCGATGAGGCCGTCGGTGATCGCGGGGGTTGGGTTCACCACCCCGACGCGGGTGAGCGCCGGCGGGACTTTGCCTTATGTGGTTCGTGCGTGACGTTCGCAGGGCTGGGGGTGGGCATCTCCTATTCGAGCCTGGGTGTTCGGGGGAGGGAGATCATCGTGGCGTTTCGTCTTCCTGGGGCTGGGCCGCGGGCTGCGCGTGCTCGGGTGGTGGTGTTGTACGGGGGGCAGAGTCCTGAGCATGCGGTGTCGCTCGCCAGTGCGCGGGGGGTGCTGGAGGGGCTTAATGCTCGGGTGCACGAGCCGCTGGCTGTGGTCATCTCGGGGGAGGGGCGGTGGGCTACGCCGGGGGACTCTTCCGGCGTGGTGCTCGATCTGTCCACGGGGGAGTTCCTGCGGTATGGGGCGGGGCGGGCGGTGTACTCGCTGGGGCGGCCGGATGTGGTCTTTCCCGTGTTGCATGGGCCGCTCGGGGAGGACGGGACGGTGCAGGGGCTGCTGGAGCTGGCGGGGCTCCCTTACGTGGGGAGTGGGGTGCTCGCCAGTGCGGCGTGCATGGACAAGGAGTGGACGAAGCGGCTGGCCGCCGCCGCGGGGATTCCGATCGCGCCTTACGCCGTGGTCGACGGGGTGCGGCCCACCATCGGGGGGCTGCTCGACCGGCTCGGGACGCCGGTCTTCGTCAAACCCGCCCGGGGTGGGTCGAGCATCGGGGTGTCGCGGGCGGCCACGCCGGGTGAGCTGGATACGGCGCTGCGGGTCGCGGCCGGGTACGACTCCAAGGTTCTCGTGGAGGCGGGGATGCGGGGGGTCGAGGTGATGTGCGGGGTGCTGGAGCTGAGCGGCGAGCCTGTGGGCAGCCCGCTCGCCGAGGTGTCGCTGGACGACGGCGGCTTCTTCGACTACGACGCCAAGTACGCCTCGCCCCATCCCCACTTCACGGTGCCGGCCCGGCTGGACGACACCACCACCCGCCGGGTCCGGGACATGGCGACGACCGTGTTCCGGGTGCTCGGCTGCCGGGACCTGGCGCGGGTCGACTTCTTCGTGACGCCCGCCGGGAAGGTCCTGCTCAACGAGGTGAACACCATGCCGGGCTTCACCCCGCACTCGCTGTTCCCGCAGATGTGGAAGGCGGCGGGGCTGGGGTACCCCGACCTCCTCGACCACCTGATCCGTGCGGCCCTGCGCTCCCCCGCCACGGGCCTGAGGCCGGCCGCCTGAGCGGACGCGCGTGTCAGGTCCGGGTGATCATCCGCAGGGTGGCCATGGCGGCGCTGTGCACGGACGCGGCGGTGTCGCGCATGCGCTGCTGGTGCGCGGCCAGGGCGGGTAGCAGGGGGGCTTCGCCGCGGGCCACCGGGGCCAGCTCGTCGCGGAGGGAGACGGCGTCCTGGAAGGCGAGGTTGGCGCCGAGGCCGCCGGGGGGCATGGGGTGGGCCGAGTCGCCGAGCAGGGTGACCGGGCCCGGCTCCCAGGCGGGGAGGGGGTCGGCGTAGCGGATCGGGCCGAGGCCGCTGTTTCCCCGGTCGGCCTCGCGGATCATCGCGCGCAGGAGCGGATGCCAGCCGCGGACGAGGTCCGCCACGAAGTCGACGCCGTCGCGCACCTCCTCGGACGCCTCGTGCGCGCCGGGAGGCAGCAGCAGCACCCAGCGCAGGTAGCTGCTCGTCTCGGGCAGCTTGACATCGGGTGCCAGCTCGGCGGCGGCCTCGTGGGGCGGGCGGCGGAACGGCATCTTGCCGATGAACAGGTTGAGGTTCCCGTCCTGGACCAGGGTGCTCCAGCCGGGCACCAGCGGGGCGAGCTCCGGAGTCAGCGGCGTCCGGCCTATGACGCCGGCGACACCGGTGTCGAGGATCTCGACGGACGGCAGCAGCTGCCTGCACACGGCCGACCCCATGCCGTCCGCACCCACCAGCAGGTCCCCGGTGACGGTGGTGCCGTCGTCGAAGAACGCGCGGACCCCGCCACCGGGCAGCGGCTCGTAGGCGTCGAATCTCTTGCCGAAGTGGACGTGGCCGTCCAGCCCGGCGTGCAGCAGGTGCCGCAGCACGTGGCGGTCGAACAGCAGCCCCTCGTCCTGGACGGGGGTCCGGCCCAGCTCGTTGAGCCGCGTGTCGACGGCCCGGCCTTCGCCGGCCATGTCGCCGCTGACGGCGTGCAGCAGGGGATGCAGCCGCTCGGGCAGGCAGCGCTTCAGCGCGGGCAGGCCGCGGTCGCCGAGTCCGATGCGGTAGCCCTGGAACCTGGCCTCAAGGCCCGCGTCCCGCTCGTACACGTCCACCGCCACGCCTGCCCGCAGCAACGACTGGGCCAGGGCGAGCCCGCCGAGGCCGGCCCCGATAACGATCACACGCATGTTCGATGACTCCTCATCGCGAAGTGAACTAAGTTCACGTGAACAAAGTTCACTCTAGAATAGTCCTGGACGGCTGCACAAGGAGGATGCGATGTCCCGGCGGGACGACGTGCTGAAGACGGCCCTGGAACTGCTGGACGAGGTGGGGATCGACGACCTCACCGTCCGCAGGCTGGCCGACCGGCTCGGCGTGCAGCCCGGTGCGCTCTACCGCCACTTCCCGAGCAAGCGCGCCCTGCTCGACGCGATGGTCAAGCAGATCGTCTCCACGGCCTCGGCGGACCCGCCCCCCGGCGGCGACTGGGCCGACCACCTCCGCGCGATGGCCTCGTCCGCTCGCGACGCCATGCTGGCCTACCGCGACGGCGCCCGGCTCCTCGCCACGTTCCACGACCCCGGCCCCGCCGCGGTGGCAGCGTTCCACCGGATCGTCGGCCTGCTCCACGCCGCCGGAGTGCCGTCCGGCACCGCCCTCGTCGCCGTCGACACCGTCTTCTCCTACGTCAACGGCTTCACCATCGAGGAGCAGGCCCGCAGGAACGAGGTGCCGCTGGACCGGCGGAACCAGGACTTCCAGGCCGGCCTGGGGTTGATCATCGCCGGCATCCGCGCCCAGCTGACCTGACAGGGGCCTTGCCACCCATCTTCCGACATACGTAGTCACCTGCGAGGAACTGCGCGGCAAGATCCCGGACGAGTTCTACGACCTGATCTCCGGCCTGGCCACCCGCCCGGCCGTGGAGGACCTCGGCGTCGCCAGAGGGCTGTCAGCCACCGACCCCCTTCAGATGACCAACGAACGCCCCCCACTGAGCAGAGCCGAAGACGACGACCGGGCCCCCGGGACACTTACTGTCCCGCACGGCCCGGCGTCCGCCTGGGAGGGCGGCCACCTCAACACAGTTGCCCCCGTCATCACCGGACAGGCTGGACTTACGCCACTGCGCTGCGGCGAGTTCATTGTTCACGTGGACCATCTCCGCGTCGTCTCCTTGATCATGTCGCTCGACTCATGCCGGGCCAGTGCGTCCACCCGGATCAGGTCGTAGCGGAGCGACAGGTACCTCACCTCATCGGAGCGGACGCTCACCGGATCCTCCGTACTCTGCGACTCGACATAAGCCGCAGGCGGCGTCCCTTTGGGCATGTCCGCGACAACAAAACCACCCAGCAACCCAAGCACGCTCCGGGCTTTATGCGGTAGCACCTGTAGGGATATATGGGAGTTTTCTCCCATGTCGAGAAGGTGCTCGAACTGCGCCTTCATGATCGCAGGGCCGGCAATGGGCCGGTAGAGTATCCCTTCATCGATGATGACCCAGAGCATCGGGGGCACCGGCCGCTTCAGGATGTTCTGCCGCTCCATTCTCGCCGCCACGCGCTCCTCCGCTTGCTCAGCGGAGATTCCAGGTCTACGACTCAGAATGACGCGTGCGTAATCCTCTGTCTGGAGCAATCCCGGCACCATCAACGGCTCCCACATCCGCAGGGCCTCCGCCTCCCGCTCGAACTCCAGCCAGGGACGGAACCAACGAGGCAACTGCGCCGCCGCCCGGTTCAGCCGATCGAGCAGCCCGGTGAGCGTGCTCCCCAACCCCAGCGCGTCGTCCATCCTTCGCGCCAGATCCGGAGTAGGCCCCCGGTGCCCGTTCTCGATCATGCTCAGCTGACTGATCGACAGATGCACCGCCTCGCACAGCTTTCGCTGCGTAAATCCTTGAGAAAGTCGGAATTTGCGTAATTCTGTCCCAAATTGCAGGCGCGGTGATACGGATGGATCCGGTTCCAGAGGGACGGTCATCTCCTGGATCCCCTCTCTCGCACTCGACGTCACGTCACCGCCCATCATCAGGGAGTTCGCCGACTCACGCGACGGGGTCCACAGGACTGTGAATAAATTGCGAACCCGGAAATCCATTCCCGATCCCCACCTCTTTGCGACCGTGTGATGGTCAGCAATCCAAGTGGCCCGATAACCCGGCCACCCCGGTCGGGAAAGGCATTCCATGACCCCGGACGCGCACCGAGAACTCACCCTCCCCGCCACCCCCGAATCCGCCTCCCGCGCCCGCGCCGAGGTCCGCGACTGGCTGGGGGAAGACCACCCGTGCTACGAACCGGCCCGCCTGGCCGTCTCGGAACTCGTCACCAACGCCATCCGCCACCCCCGCCTGAACACCACCCCCACCCCGCAGCCGGTGACCCTCCGCCTGCTCATGACCGGCACCCACCTCCGCATCGAGGTCACCGACCACGGCCGAGGCACCCCCACCCTCCGCACCTCGTCACCCTCCCCCCTCTCCGAAGGCGGCCGAGGCCTCCCCATAATCGACCACCTCTCCGAAGGCCACTGGGACACCCATCCCAACCTCACCGGCCCCGGCCGCACCGTCTGGTGCGAGCTTTCCCTCACCCCCCTGACGCTCCCTTTTATGGAGTCAGCCACCCGGCCAGTGCCATAGAGATCTGGTCACGACACGGCTGCGCAGCGTGTGCGGCCCCAGTGAGCCGCACCAGAATGAGGATGTGCGTAACCAATGGGGGCACATCCGACGGTGGACACCTCGGCGAAGGTGGACGGCCGCCACGCTCGCCATCTGCGTACCGCTGGTGGGGCTGTGGTTCCTGCTGCGTCTGCTAGGGCTGGAGATCGTCGCCAACGTCGCCGGACTGGTGTCCCTCATCGTCCCCCTGACCACAGGTGTGATCGGGTGGGCGCGTACGCGGCAGCAGCCTCCCGTACCGGCCGCCGAGCCGAGCCCTGCGGCGGTGAGCGAGCTGGTCGCCACCATCACCGAGACCATGGACCGCGTCCAGCACTCGATCGACCGGCAGCGCGCCCTCGCCGGCGGCCTCACCGAGATGCGCGACCGCCTCACTCAGGCGGCCGAGCGACTGACCGGCCGGCGCCAGGCGCTACGACTACAGCTGGCCGCCCAGGAGACCGGGGAGCCCGCCGAACGCGACCAGTTGAAGGCGGAGAACGCCCGATTACGCCGGGAACTGGCCGAGACCCAGGAACGGCTGCGAGCGGCCGAGCGATTACGCGACGACGTGGAACGCCGGCTGGCCGAGGCGGAACGCAGGCACAGCGAGGCCCAGCAGCTTCACCGGCAGGCCAGCACGCAAGCCGAACAGGCCACCCGGCGCCTCGCCGACCACAAGATGCTCCCAGCCGGTCCACATACCGTGCACAGCACCGCCGGACCTGCGATCGAGGCCGCGAAGCTGATGGGACAGGCCGACCAGGAACGCGCGAGGCAGATCCTCGAACAGGTCGACCAGGTGCTCCACCAGGACGCCGACACCCTCCGGCAGGCCCGTCACGATCTCACCGAGAGCGCCACGACCGTCGACCGGTTCGAGAACGCCGGAGCGAGGGACGAATCGGCACAGCACGCGAACCCTCCGGCAGGGAACGCGGCACTTCCGTCGATCACCAAGGTGGCGCTGGCCGCGTTCGCCTTCCTGACGTCGGTGGCGATAGGCACGTTGATCGCGTACCTCCTCGGCTGGTTGTCACCACCTCGCGACACCATCTGGACCTTCGCCACCGACGGCAGCGTGTCCTCCAGCCCGGCGGTGGCCTACGCCACGGTCTACGTCGGCAGCGAGGATCACAAGGTGTACGCGCTGGACGCCCGCACCGGGGACCTCCGCTGGACCTTCATCACCGGCGGTCCCATCTCCTCCAGCACCGCGGTATCCGACGGCATCGTCTACGTCACCAGCACCGACAAGAACGTGTACGCGCTCAACGCCACCACCGGAACCCTTGTGTGGTCCCGGAGCACCAGAGGCCCCATCACCTCCAGCCCGACCGTCGCCAACGGCGTCGTCTACTTCGGCAGCGACGACAACAGGGTCTACGCAATCGACGCCGAGAACGGAACCGTCCGCTGGGTCCACTCGACCGGTGACGACGTGTCTTCCAGCCCGGTGGTGGCCGACGGAACCGTCTACGTCGGCAGCACCGACACCAAGGTCTACGCACTGAACGCCGTCACCGGGATCGAACGCTGGAACCGCTCCATGGGCGACTCCGTCTTCTCAAGTCCGGCGGTGAACGGCGGCACCGTCTACATCGGCGGTTACAACGCCACGGTCTACGCGCTGAACGCCGTTAACGGGGCCATCCGCTGGACCTACACCACCGGCAACTTCGTCTATTCCAGCCCGGCCGTGGTCAACGGCGTCGTCTACGTCGGCAGCCACGACAACAGGGTGCGCGCCCTGAACGCCGCGACCGGGAAACGTTAGCCGCACTTTTCCTGGTCGGTGAGGTCTCTGGGGGCTGGAGCGATCCATGTGCGAGGTCCACCTCAGGGTGCGAGCATCGGCGGACGACCTGGAGGGGGGAATGACGTGAGTGAGATCGCGGTTCGGCCGAACGAGACGACGGTGCCGTTGATGCCGTGCGCGTCGGTGGAGGAGACCTTGGCGTTCTATGAGGCGCTGGGGTTCGAGGCGACCTACAAGCAGAGCAAGCCCTATGTCTATCTGGCGCTGCGATGGAGCGGATTCCAACTGCACTTCGGCCCGGCGCCCAAAGGGCTGGTTCCGGCCCGTGAGGAGTCCGGAGGCTGCGTGGTCATGGTCGACGCCGTGGCGCCGTATCACGCGGCGTTCGTGGCGGCGATGCGCCGGGTCCCCGGCAAGGTGCTGAGTTCCGGACTGCCGCGGATCACTCGCTTCCGGCCGGGCGCGTCCCGGTTCACGCTGATCGATCCGTCCGGGAACTCGATCGTCTTCATCCAGCGTGACGAGCCGGTCGAAGTGGAGTACGGCGGTTCGAAGAAGCTCACAGGCCTGGCCAAGGCCCTCGACAACGCCAGGATCCTGCGCGAGTTCAAGAACGACGACCTGCAGGCTTTCCGCGCGCTCAAGTCCGCGGTGCGCAGGCACGGCGCGGACGCCCCGGTGGTCGAGCGGGCCATCGCCTTGTGCCACCTCATCGACCTGGCCACGGTCCTCGGCGAGCCCACCGATCCCTGGGGTGCCAATTTGCGCGGCCTGGAGCTCGGCTCCGGCGACAGGCAGCGCATCGAGTCAGAACTCGGGCATCTGACCGGACTTCAGGAGTGGCTTCCATAAAAGGGGCAGAATTACGCCGGCGAGGACGTTTCAGCAAAGTCAGCGGTATAATACTTTCACTGAAATGTCCGCGAGCCGCGCTCGCCCGGGTGTGCTGACGTACGCTCGACCATGTGACGCGGAATCGGATCGCGGCAGGACTTATCATCTGTGCACTTGTGGCACTGATCGCCATCTGGATCTTCGCAGGACCGAACGAGGCAAATCAGATCGGTGGCATTATAGCCACGATCGTCGCAATCTTCTCCGCTCTTCTATGGGCGCTGAATAACAGCCTATCTTTCCGCGCCGGCAATCCAGGGCCCGCGCAACTGGACCTCGCGGCCCGGGAGCTGCGGGAGGCACTGACGGTGCAGTGGGGAGAGGAGGCGAAACTGCGCGGGCTGCGGCAGGTCGCGCCCGCGACCGTCAGGTGGACCACATTTCCGTCCCTCACCCGGATCGAAAGCGTGCCCGAAGGACCGTGGAACAGCGACTACGAGCGGGAGATCCATGGACTCCACACTTCGGCCCCTGGTCATCGGCTGGTCGTCGTGGGGCCTCCCGCCTCCGGCAAATCCGTCTTCGCGCTGCTGCTGACCCTCGCCTTGCTGGGGAGGCAGTCGAGCACCCAGCCCGTCCCGGTCATGCTCAGCCTGTCGTCGTGGAATCCTCAGACCGAGGAGTTCGAGAGCTGGGTCGAGCGCCGGCTCAGCGACACCTATCCATTTCTCAACAACAGCACGGTTTACGGGCTCAATCCCGCACGTCAGTTATGGAAGACCCAGCGCATCACGCTGATACTCGACGGACTGGACGAGATCGCGGAGGCCGGCCGCGCCATGGCGGTCCACAAGCTGCGGCAGGCATTCCCACCGGACACGGCGTTCGTGATCACTTGCCGTTCCAGAGAATATGACGAACTACGCGATTCGGGTCTCCGGTTCGCGAAATCGACCGAGGTCGTACTGCGGCCACTGGCGACCGACGACGTCATCGCATACCTCTATGAGGCGACAGACCCACCCGGCCACCACACGTCGGCGAATCAGCCCTCATCCCGGACGTGGGTCCGGAAACTGCTGACCGGAAAAAAGAACCGGGAGCCGCGACGCGATCGGCTGACCAAGGCACTGAAGTCGGACGAGTGGGGGCCGGTGTTCCAGGCCCTGTCGGGTCCGGGGAACACACCGCTCAAGCAGATCATGTCCGTCCCGCTCTACGCCTCCCTCGTCCGGATCAAGTACGGCGCCGGCGACGCGCCACCGGCGACGCTCCTCGAAGACGTCCGCGACCGCGACACCGGACACATCAAGGTGTTTCTCATCGAGGACCTGATCGCCCGGTTCGGCGGCCCGGGACAGCTGGCCGACGGCGCCGGCCATGGCCCGGACACCGGCAGGCGGCTGCTGGAGTTCCTGGCGATCCATCTCACCCGGCTCAGACGCCCGGCGTTCGAGTGGTGGAGAGTTCACGAATTTCTGAGTCCCAGGACGTGGGCCGTCCTCGCGGGTCTGTGCACAGGCCTGATCTACCCGCTGACCATCGAGTTACCGGAGGGCCTGAAGCGAGGCACGGCGGTCGGGGTGACGTTCGGGATCATGATCGGGCTGACCAGAGGAACCCTGAGCGGCCGGCGCTTGGGGCTGGTGAGCGGGTCGGTCGCGGTGGTGTCGGTCTTCGCGGGCGGGGCCGGAATCGTCGGCCCGTACGAGGCCGGGTTCGTGGCCGCGGAACTGGGGGCCGCGCTCGGCGTGGTCATCTCCTTCATGGCGGCCATGCAGCATTCGGCACGGAGGCTCTGGCAGGCCGCGCTGCTGGCGGGGGCGGGGGCCGCGGTGGCCACAGGTATTCACGACGCGCTCGAAGGCGGGGCGACGGCCGGCCTGGTGCGCGCGTCCACCACGACGATCGGCATCGCCATCGGCGTCGCGGTCCCGGCGTTGATCTGCCGGTGGCAGCACGTCGGCCGGCCACCTCCGCAGCCCGCGTTGCTGAACGTCTCACGGGCGCGACGTGAGCGCCGGCTCCTGCCCTACCTCGTGGTCGGGGCCGCCAGCGGACTCGTCGTCGGAATGGGTCCCGCGCTCATCGGCGCGTTACGGTACTGGTTCTCCCAGGGCATCGAGCGAGCGATCAACTACGGCTCCGTCGTCGGACTGTCCTATGGCCTGACCCTCGGGCTCGCGGTGGGCCTGACCGGCGGATACGTCAGATGGATCAGCCAGCCACCGGCGGACTCCATCGCCGCCACACCACAGAGCACGCTCCGGGCGAGCCGGGCCGTCGCCATCACCTACCTGCTCGTTCCCCCGCTCGGCGCGGCAGGGATGATGCTCGCCCTGCGGCATTTGATGGTGGAGGTGTTCCGGCTCGGAGACTCGATGAGCGACCTGTCCGCGAACCTGTCCCCCTTCAACGGAGCCGCGGTGGGACTGTGCATCGGCGCGGCCCTGGCATGCTGCTTCAGCCAGTGGCCGTCACTGCAACTGGTGCGGATCTCGCTTTGGCTCTCCAGGAACAGCCCGCTACGTCTGATGAGGTGCCTGGAGAGGGCGAGAAGGCACGAGATCCTCCGGCAGGACGGAGCCGTCTACCAGTTCCGTCACGAGGAGATCCAGCAGACGCTGGTCAAGCCGCAGGACTCGGACGCACCTCCCGCCCGCTGAGACAGGCCGTCGTTCCGCCGTGCCGTCAGTGGGCCTCGACGATCATGCCGGCGGCCACCGTGGCGTTGGTGGACTCGTCGATCAGGATGAAGCCGCCGGTGAGGCGGTTACGGGCGTAGTCGTCGACGAACAGGGGCTGGGTCACGCGGAGGGAGACTCGGCCTATCTCGTTGAGGGTGAGGGTGGTGGCGGCCTCGTCGCGGTGGAGGGTGTTGACGTCCAGGCGGTAGTGGAGGTCGCGGACCAAGGCCCTGGCGGTGCGGGTGGAGTGTTTGATCATGAACTTGGAGCGGGGGCCGAGTTTGGGGGCGTCGGACATCCAGCAGATCATGGCTTGGAGGTCCTGAGCGGTGTGGGGGCGGTTGTTGGGGCGGCAGATCATGTCGCCCCGGGAGATGTCGATGTCGTCGGCCAGGCGGAGGGTCACCGACATCGGGGGGAAGGCCTGGTCCACGGGGCCGGCGAAGGTGTCGATGGAGGCTACGCGGGTGGTCAGGCCGGAGGGGAGGTGCATGACCTCGTCGCCGGGCTTCAGGACGCCGCCCGCCACCTGGCCGGCGTAACCGCGGTAGTCGTGGAAGTCGTGGTCGTTGGCGCGCTGGGGGCGGATCACGTACTGCACGGGGAAGCGGACGTCCACCAGGTTGCGGTCGGAGGCGATGTGGACGTTCTCCAGGTGGTGGAGCAACGAGGTGCCCTGGTACCAGGGCATGTTCTCCGAGCGGGAGACGACGTTGTCGCCGTGCAGGGCCGAGATGGGGATGAAGGTCAGGTCGCCGATGTTGAGCTTGGCGGCGAACTGGGTGAACTCCTCGCGGATCTCCTCGAAGCGCTCGTAGGAGTAGTCGACGAGGTCCATCTTGTTCACGGCCAGCACCAGGTGGGGCACCCGCAGCAGGCTGGTGAGGAAGGCGTGGCGGCGGGACTGCTCCAGGACGCCCTTGCGGGCGTCGATCAGCACGATCGCGAGGTCGGCGGTGGAGGCGCCGGTGACCATGTTGCGGGTGTACTGGATGTGGCCGGGGGTGTCGGCGATGATGAACTTCCGCTTCGGCGTGGCGAAATAGCGGTACGCCACGTCGATGGTGATGCCCTGCTCGCGCTCGGCCCGCAGCCCGTCGGTGAGCAGCGACAGGTCGGTGTACTCGGTGCCGCGGTCCCGGCTGGTGCGCTCGACGGCCTCCAGCTGGTCCTCGAAGATCGCCTTGGAGTCGAACAGCAGGCGGCCGATGAGCGTGGACTTGCCGTCGTCGACCGAGCCCGCGGTGGCGAAACGCAGGATGTCCATCAGAAGTAGCCTTCCTTCTTGCGGTCCTCCATCGCGGCCTCGGACGTCCGGTCGTCGGCACGGGTGGCGCCTCGCTCGGTGATCCGGGTGGCGGCGATCTCGGCGATGATGTCCTCGACGGTCGCGGCGGTCGACTCGACCGCGCCCGTGCAGGTCATGTCGCCCACGGTGCGGTAACGCACGACGGCCTCGAAGACCGGCTCGTCGTCGCCGCGGTTGGTCACCGGGTCGTCCGGGAGCAGCATGCCGTCCCGCTCGAACACCTTGCGGGTGTGGGAGTAGTAGATCGACGGGATCTCGATGCCCTCACGGCGGATGTAGTCCCAGATGTCGAGCTCGGTCCAGTTGGACAGCGGGAACACCCGGATGTGCTCGCCCTTGCGGATGCGCGCGTTGTAGAGGTTCCACAGCTCGGGACGCTGGTTCTTCGGGTCCCACTGGCCGAACTCGTCGCGGAAGGAGAAGACCCGCTCCTTGGCGCGGGCCTTCTCCTCGTCGCGGCGTGCGCCGCCGAAGACCGCGTCGAACTCGTTCTCCTCGATCGCGTCGAGCAGCGTGGTGGTCTGGAGGCGGTTGCGGCTGGCCCGCCTGCCGGTCTCCTCGGCGACCCGGCCCGCGTCGATGGACTCCTGCACGGACGCCACGACCAGCCGCGCGCCGAGCTCTTCGACGCGGCGGTCCCGGAAGTCGATGACCTCGGGGAAGTTGTGCCCGGTGTCGACGTGCATCAGGGGGAACGGGATGGGCGCCGGCCAGAACGCCTTCTCCGCGATGCGGAGCATGACGATGGAATCTTTGCCACCGGAGAAGAGCAGGCAGGGACGCTCGAACTCGGCCGCGACCTCGCGCATGATGTGGATGGCCTCTGCTTCAAGGACATCCAGCTGCGACGTGGTGTAGTCGCTCTGCAACATCTCCTCGTTCCTCCGGATCAGAGTCGGCCCCTCGGCCTAGCGGTGCACGTCTCGGATGCCGGCGAGCAGCGTCGGCGCCAGATCCGGTAGGGAGACCAGGATATCCGGCAGCGAGGGGTTGCTTTGGTTGTACGCCAGCACGGAGCCGTCGATCCGGCTCGCGTGGGCGCCCGCCGCGACGGCGACGGCGACCGGCGCGGCCGAGTCCCATTCGTACTGCCCCCCCGCATGGATGTATGCCTCGACCTCGCCGGTGAGCACGGCCGCGATCTTCGCGCCCGCGGAGCCCATGGGGACCAGGTCGGCGTCGATCAGGTGGGCCAGTTTGCGGACGAACTCCGGGGGACGGGTGCGGCTGACGGCGATGCGGACCCGGCCGTCGCGGACCGGCAGGGGGCGGGGGTCGGCGGTGGTGAGGGTGACGCCCTGCGCGGGGAGGGCGACGGCGCCGGCGGCCAGGGTGCCGTCGCCGTCGCCTCGCTGCCACAACGCGACGTGGACCGCCCAGTCGGCGCGGCCCTCCTCGCCGAACTCGCGGGTGCCGTCCAGGGGATCGATGATCCATACGCGGTCGGCGGCCTGGCGGCGGGGGTCGTGCCGCTCCTCGCCGGTGCCCTCCTCGGAGAGCACGAGGTCGCTCGGGCGCAGGCGGGAGAGGGACTCGACGAGGTAGGCGTGGGACTCGCGGTCCCCCGCGCCCCGCAGGGCCGTCGGGTCCGCGAAACCGTCCCTGGCGCGCAGGGCCAGCAGTCTCGTGCCCGCCTCGGTGGCCAGGTCCCCCGCGAGTGCGTGGTCGTCGCGTATCGTCACGATGCCCTTCCCCTTGCTCGCTGTCTGCCAGATGGTGCCCCGGATCAGTAGGCGCCCGAACCGCGCGCCACGGCGGACCAGGTCTTCCAGAGGATCTGCAGGTCCAGGGTGAGAGACCAGTTCTCGACATAACGCAGGTCCAACCGTACCGATTCCTCCCATGAAAGATCGGATCTGCCGTTCACCTGCCAGAGGCCGGTCATGCCCGGCCGGACGACCAGGCGGCGGCGTACGTCGTCGCCGTAGCCCGCGACCTCCTCGGGGAGCGGGGGGCGGGGGCCCACCAGGGACATGTGGCCTCTGAGGACGTTGGCCAGCTGGGGGAGCTCGTCCAGGGAGAGGCGGCGCAGCCAGGCGCCGAGGGGGGTGATCCTGGGGTCGTGCCTGATCTTGAACAGGACACCGTCCCGGTCGCTGACCAGGCCGACGCGGTGGAGCTCGGCGTTCAGGTGCATGGTGCGGAGCTTGAGGATGGTGAACTCGGCGCCGTCGCGGCCGACTCTGGTCTGGCGGAACAGGGCCGGGCCGGGGCTGGTGGCCCTGATGGCTATCGCCAGGGTGACGAGGAGGGGGGCGAGGACGGCGAGGGCCAGGGCGGCGCCGGTGCGGTCGAAGAGGTTCTTCAGGAGGCGGCGGATTCCGGACAGCTCGGGGTGTTCCACGTGCAGGAGGGGGAGGCCGGCCACCGGTCTGATCGTGGTGCGGGGGCCCGCCACCTCCATCAGGGCCGGGGCCACGACCAGGTCGGTGCGGGTCTTCTCCAGGCGCCAGGCCAGGCGGCGCAGCGCCGTCCCGTCCAGTTCCGGGCAGGCGAGCACGGCGACCGTGTCCGCGTGTGCCTGGCCGACCACCAGGGGGACGTCGCTGAAGTCGCCCAGCACCGGGACGCCTTCCACCTCCCCGGCGATGTCGTGCCGGGGGAGGCAGGCGCCGACGATGTGCATGCCGTGGTAGGGCTCCCTGCGGAACCTCCTGACCAGCTCGGCGACGGCCGGACGGTGTCCCACGGCGACGACCCTGCGCATGCACATTCCCCTCGACCGCAGCAGGTGGAGCCGTCGCCGGAGCCCGTACCGGCAGGTCAGCGTGAGCACCGTCATCAGGGGGAGCGCCAGGACGACGTACCCCCGCGCGAGTTCCGTCTTCGTGACGTACGCCGCGATGGCCACCCCGGCCGTGAGCAGGAACCCGCACTGGCTGATCCGCCGGAACTCCTCCGACCCCACCCCGATCAGCCGCGCCTCGTATGACCGATTGACCCCCACCATCGCCACCCAGACCAGCGGCAACACCAGACTGAGCACCACATAAGGCGCCACGTACGCCGTGATGTCCCCGAAGCGCACCGCGAGCGCCGCTCCCCCCGCCAGGAACCCGCACCCCAGGTCCCCGGCCACCGCCACCACCCGGTACCTCCGCGCCCATCGGGGCAGGCGCCCTCGGCTTTCCTGCTCCGAGGGGACGTCCGGGGGCGGGACGGCCCGTACGGGACCGCCGCCCGACGGGCCGAGGGGAGGTGTGGTGAGGGTGGCGGTGGGGTGGTCGCCGTTCAGGGCTCATCCCTCCGGGTAGCCGAGTGAGCACGTTCCGTGAGGGATGTTAGCCGGAGCGTGACCGGGGCTTGGGGATTTCCTGAATAAAGCCGGTGGGTCAGCGGGGGGGCTTGGCGGGGTTGAGGTCCCCCGCGTGGAAGGTGTTCTGGGTGACTTCCAGGCCCGAGGTGATCAAAGATTCGACGACGTCGGCGGCGCGGTCCACCAGGAAGGGGAGGTCTTTGCGCTCGGCGGTGGCGAAGTCGCGCAGGACGAAGTCGGCGGGGTCCTGGCGGCCCGGGGGGCGGCCGATGCCGAAGCGGACCCGGAGGTAGTCCTTGGTGGCGAAGGACTTGGTGAGGGAGCGCAGGCCGTTGTGACCGTTGTCGCCGCCGCCCAGTTTGGCGCGGAGGGCGCCGTAGGGGATGTCCAGCTCGTCGTGGACGGCCACGAGGTGGGCGGGGTCGATCTTGTAGAAGTCGGCCAGGGCCTTGGCGGGGCCGCCGGAGAGGTTCATGTAGGAGCGGGGCTTGGCCACCACCACGGGGACACCGGAGAGGCGGCCCTCGACGATCTCGGCGCGGGACTTGTGGGCCTTGAAGCGGCCGCCCATGCGGGAGGCCAGCTCGTCGGCGACCATGAAGCCCGCGTTGTGGCGATTGCCTTCGTACTCGGGACCCGGGTTGCCCAACCCGATGATCAACCAGCGGTCCACGACGACATCTCTCCGTTCACACGGGACGGACAGGGCGGACCGGCCGCCCTGTCCGTCGCGGGGAGGTTATTCGGCCGACTCGGCGGAAGCGGTGGCCTCGGCGGCCTCGGTCTCCTCGCCCTCGGAGGTCGTCGGCATGACCGAGACCTGCAGGACCACGGTCTCGGGGTCGGCGGCCAGGGTGGCGCCCTTGGGGAGCTTCAGGTCGCCGGCGGTGACGACGGCGCCGATCTCCAGGCCCGTGATGTCGACCTCGACGTGGGTCGGGATGTGGGTGGCCTCGGCGTCCACCGCGATCGACATGAGCTGCTGGTCGAACAGGCCGCCCGGGGCGATGTCGCCCTTGGTGGTGACCGGGATCTCGACCGTGACCTTCTCGCCGCTCTTCACCAGCAGCAGGTCGACGTGCTCCAGGAAGCCTCTGATCGGGTCCCGCTGCACGCCCTTCGGCAGCGCCAGCTCGTTGACGCCCTCGCCCTCGAGGCGGATCAGAACATTCGGGGTGCGCAGCGCGAGCAGCAGGTCGTGACCCGGGAGGGTGAAGTGCTTGGGCTCGATGCCGTGGCCGTAGAGAACGGCGGGAACCTTGTCGGCGCGGCGGATCTTACGCGCGGCACCCTTCCCGAAGACGGTACGGGGCTCAGCGCTAAGACGAACTTCAGACACGGCATGTCTCCTAGGGACTCAGGACCGGAACCGCGCTCACCCTCACCCGCCCTAGCGGAAGGCGTTACGAGCGCACACGATGAGAAGAGTCTACCCGGCCTCGTCATCGCCCGAGTCCCCGAGACCACCGGGCCGGACCTCCGCCTGGCGTTCCCGTGTGAAACCCCGCGGTCTGACCCCTTGATCTTTTAGCTCGATCCAATCGCCACCACAGCAACCCGATTACCCCGTTTTGCGTGCATAAGATGCATTCGCGCAGATTGAGTCAATATCCTTATAAGTACATCTATACCCGGAAAAATCTTATAGATATGACTTTCCAGGTTAGATCCGTGCTTTATAGTGAACCTCCCCATGACTTAGGGAGCCAATGACGCGTGATGAGACCATGAACGTCAGCGGCGAGCCACCTGAGCCGGATCGCATGCGAATCGATGCGCAAGTTCACGACAGGGCGCGAATGTACGTCGCCAACCGCGACCTGACGATCAACACTGCCCCGGCGGCCGAAGACCCTTTCCTGCAGGGAGTCACGTACCTCCAGAGAAAACAGTACTCGCTCGCGACGACGGCACTCGAACTGGCCACACGCGATCCACGGAACTCCGCGCGAGCACACTTCCTGCTCGCCGTGGCTCTTCTCGACGGAAGGCGGCCACGACTGCACCAGAACGGACGTCGCGGAATAAAGCGCATCGAACGGGAACTCGAACAGGCTCTTTCTCGATCACCGGACCACGCGGGCGCGTTGTTGCTGTGGGCGATAATCAAAGAGGACTACTACCAGGGGAATCACTACGACTTCTCCCCTCCGCCGCCTGGCGAGTTGCTCTCCTCCGCGCTCGGCGCGCTCGACGCAGCCGATGAGGCCAATGACGAGGACGTGGCGGCCATCCTGACGCACGTCGAGGCGGGCGGAAGCAGCGTGCGGCGCTTTCTCGAAGAACACTTCCAGCGGAAGAAAGAGCAGTGACCTCATGAACCCACAGATCCCACGCCCGCCCGAGTTGGTCCGCGCCTACTTCGTGGCGCCGCCTGACCCACGCGACCGGTCAGGTGGTTCTGGCCTGATATTCGGAGGACTTGTCGTGGCGATCGTGACCTGGATCGTCACGTGGAGCATCCTGACCCCTTCGGATACGACGTACCCGGACGGCTCCGTCTCCCAGACCGCCCCGGTGCTCGGAGGTGCCGGATACCTCGTGGCCATCGGACTTCTGATCGCGGGAAGTTACATCGGCTGGCGGATGTTCGCCACCGGGGTCGTGCGGGTGCGCCGCTATACGAGACAGGCCAACGCGCGGCTCGGCGCGGCCAGTGAAGAGGAAATGGCCAAATGGCTGACGAGTGACGTAGAGGCCGTCCAGCAGCAGGCCGCCAAGGAGCTTAACATCCCGGAAGAGTCGATGCTCGTCAAGCCCACCGTGATGATCGGCCCTGCTTTTCCCACGGACTACGCCATGCACAAGGGCGAGCCGCGATTCGCGACCTACGAGGCGGCCGTCATCTGCCTGACGGACGCATACCTGTGCGTCTACTCCTGTTTGATCAATTTCGTCGAAGGCAAATTAGAACTGGAGACGACGCACGAGTTCATGCTGTCCGACGTCACCTCGATAGCGACGGTCAACGACAAGCTCGCCAGTCGTGGCGGCAGCGGCTCCAACGGCGAGGCCGTGCGCATGGACGGCCTCATCAAAATCGGGTACATAACTCCCGCCGATGTGAGCGTGACCCAGGACTTCCGGATCACCCTCACGAGCGGCGAGGCGTTCTCCATCACCGTTGCCAGTCACGCGAACGGCCTGAGCATCACGCGAGAACGGGCCTATCTGCGTGCTTCGGTGATAGTGAAAGCACTGCGGTCGTCGCTACGCGAACTCAAGAGGGCGTGACGAGGGCGTCGCCTTCGAAGAGGCCCGCGCGACGCCGGACGGATGCCCGTCCATCTGGGACGCTCTCTTCTCCGGCGCGGCGACGGCGAGACGTGGTACGGCGAAATCGGCGCCGTCGTACGGCGAGGAACCCACCATGGGTCGCCAGCGACAGCCGACGTCAAGAGATCAACGACCTCAAACCCTTCTCCGGCTGGGGTGGATGGCCCCACCCGTTTTCGACTCCGACCCATGTCGAGCACAGCCCACCCGATCCCGGGGACATCCAGCACCGCACGCGGACGTCACCCCGCGCGCGGGGGGCCCGCCTCCCGCAGCGCCGACAACGCCGCCTCGGTGTGGCCGGGGGTCCGCGCCGTGGCCCGCAGGGCCGCACGGCTCGGGCACCCTCACCCACGGCCGCACGGCTCGGGCACCTCACCTTGGCCGTACGGCTCGCGCGCACGGCCCCAAGTCGGCGAGATGGTCTGACACCCGCAGGCCGCCCGGACGTCCTGCGCGGCGGGATACCTTCACGGGGGCCTCCTGGGCCTGTGTAGGCGTGGCCGGGGCGAGAAGGCGCTCATCCCGTTACCGTCCCAGCGCCTGGGCGGAGCGAGGAGGCGTCCGCGTGTACCCGCCAGGCGAGTGGGAGTGCGATCAGTACCACGGCTTGGATCGCGAGTAGCGCCGGAACGATGCCCCAACGGTCTGCCACCTGGCCGGCTGCCAGGGCGACGAGCGCGTAGAGCATGCTGCCGAGCAGCGATGCGAGCGAACCCATCGTCGCGCGTTCCCGGTCGGTGAACTCTCGTTGCAGCAACGTCTGCTGGGCGATCGTCGACATGCCGTAGGCCGGTGACCCGAGCAGTACGGGCGAAAATAGCGTCGGCTTGATCAGCGCCACGAAGTTCGTCACGTTGTCGAACAGCTCGCCGAACAGCAGCGTGCGGGCCGCGCCCACCCGGCCGATCACCCAGCCACTGACGCGGAAGCCGGCGAAGGCCACGCCGTGGCCGAAGGTGCGCCACAGGCCCAGTGCCCAGAGCGGCCACAGCCCTGCCACGAAGACAGGCGACAACTGGGCCGCGCTTTCGCTGCTGTAACGAAGCGCCGACACCAGAGTCATCCGGCGGAGTACCGGATTACGGCGGATGCCGCGCAGGGCCGATCCGAGATGCGCCAGCACGTTCGATTCCAGCGGGCCGTGCACCCGCGGTTCCCGGACCCGCAGGGCGACGAGCACGCACAGCACTTGCGGCACGACCGACAGCGCGACCACCACACGCGGCGACCACGCGCCGGCGACCACGCCACCTAGGGCTGCCGCCAGTGCGAGCGCGATCTGGAACATCGAGTTCACCCGGCCCGAGTGCCGGGGGAACTCCTCATCCCGGCCGGCTTCGAGCAACGTGTCGTAGAGCAGAGACTCGTTGTTGCCGCTCCACAGTGAGGTCGCCAATCCCTCCAGCACAACAGCTGCCAGAAGGAGGCCGTAGCCCCAAGCGCCGGCGTACCCGAGATGGGCGGCCACCATGACGACGGCACCGGCGATCATCGTGCCGCGGCGGCCGAGGCGGTCGGAGAGCACCCCGGTGGGGACTTCGAACGCTGCCGAAGACAGCATCTTCACCGCCAGGAGGCTGGCGGCAGCGGTGTACGAGCCGGTGACCTGCGCGAAGTAGATGACCATGATCGGCCCGTACATGCGGAAGTCGCCGAAGAAGTTGAACCAGCTCAGCAGGCGGACATTCCGGTTGACAGTCTGATCAGCGGAGCTCGGAACAGGCGGAGCCGACCTCGACCGTCGAGATTTCCTGCCGGACGGGGCAGCTATCAGGCGTTCGACCAGGACACGTACACGCAGCAGCGAATATTGACGAGCGGACACAGCAGAACTCCCGGAAAGGCGGACGGAGACGCCAAACGGCGCCAAGGGCCGGTGACACGCGTCACCTCGCCCCGGCGACCGGGATGTGTGCTGACTTTGCTGCTACACGCGCGGCGTTACACGCCTGCGACTGCGGCCACCAAGGGGCGAACGGAAGCTCTGGTCTTCGTTGTGGACATCAGTGCTCCTCAATTCCCCAGGCGGACGGGATTCCGCACCGGTTTTCAACTCTAGCGACCGAAAACCCTACGTGTCCGCTGAATCACGGGCACAACAGCGGGTAACCGCGCCTCATGGACAGACGCCGCCCCCGCCCCGCGTGGACACCCGGGGTGAACGCCCCGCGTGAACGCCCCGCGTGAACGCCCGGGGTGGATGCCCCGGCCGTCCGGGACGTTCTCTTCCCGGCCTGTTCAGGAGGGACGTTGGTGACGTCCCGCCAGGTGGTGTGATTTCCGAGGCCGTGATCATGAACGCGCCGCCCTAGGCGCCAGGTGGCGGGCCATCGACACTCTTCACGAAGATCCCAGGAGTTACACCACTTCGGGGGACGTCACCAGGACGTTCTCTTCCGGCGCCGGGACGGCGGGACGTGGTATGGCGAAATCGGCGCCGTCGTACGGTGGGCAACCGGTCATCCTCGATCACCGCCATCCTTTGATGGGGGAGCAGGAGACTCTGTTCAAGTTGAGTTCCAAGGCCCGCGAGGAACCCGGCAGGCTCGGGGGTGCGGGGGTGTCCCCCGCTGAACACAGCCCTTGCGGCTTTCCGCGCGAAGCGCGCCCACCGCAAGGACCATTCCCGGGAGTGCACGCACAACCGTCCTGGCCGTGACCCAGTCGCCACCTTGATCGCCGTACGGCGGCGCCGGATTCGCCATACCACGTCCCGCCGTCGCGGCGCCGTAGAGACAGCACCGTGTGCGTGGCGGGGGGCTGGCGGGGCGGAAGGCGGGCGGGCGGGGGCGGACGCGTGAGGAGCGGGCGGGTGAGGGCGAGGGGGGTGAGGACAAGCGGGGTGAGGACAAGCGGAGCGGAGGGGAGGTGGGGGGTGTTGGGTGGGGTGGGGGTTAGGCGTCGCCTTCGAAGAGGCTGGTTACGGAGCCGTCGTTGAAGACTTCGCTGATGGCTCGGGCGATCAAGGGGGCGATGGACATGACCGTCAGTTTGTCGAAGCGCTTTTCTTCGGGGATGGGGAGGGTGTTGGTCACCACTACCTCGGAGATGCGGGAGTTCTTCAGGCGGTCTACGGCGGGGCCGCTGAAGATGGCGTGGGTGGCGGCGACGATCACGTTGGTGGCGCCCTGTTCGTACAGCGCGTCGGCTGCCTTGCAGATGGAGCCGCCGGTGTCGATCATGTCGTCGATCAGGACGCAGGTGCGGTCCTTGACCTGGCCCACGACCTCGTGGACCTTCACCTGGTTGGCGACGTCCAGGTCGCGGCGCTTGTGGATGAAGGCCACGGCGGTGCCCAGCTGGTCGGCCCAGCGTTCGGCCAGGCGGACGCGGCCGGTGTCGGGGGAGACGACCGTGGTGGTGGCGGGGTCGATCTTGCCGCCGATGTAGCGGTGGAGGACGGGCATGGCGAACAGGTGGTCCACGGGGCCGTCGAAGAAGCCCTGGATCTGGGGGGTGTGCAGGTCGACGGACATGAGGCGGTCGGCGCCGGCGGTCTTGAACAGGTCGGCCATGAGGCGGGCGGTGATCGGCTCGCGGCCGCGGCTCTTCTTGTCCTGGCGGGAGTAGCCGAAGAACGGCAGGACCACGGTGATGCGCTTGGCCGACGCGCGCTTGAGCGCGTCCACCATGATCAGCTGTTCCATGATCCACTTGTTGATCGGCACGGTGTGGCTCTGCATGACGAACGCGTCGCTGCCGCGCACCGACTCCATGTACCGGGCGTAGAGCTCGCCGTTGGCGAAGTCGTGCATCTTGGTCGGGGTGACCTCGATGCCGAGGTGGCTCGCCACCTCCTCGGCCAGTTCCGGGTACGCCCTGCCGGAGAGGAACATCAGGTGCTTCTCACCGGTCGTCTTCTTGCCGGTCATGCGCCCTTCCTCTTCTGCCGGTCCGCTTGACACACCCACCTGGAAACCCTGCCCTCCGGATAGTTCGCCGACCTGCTTCATCGCCCGTTCCTCTGATCTTCTTCCCCGCCGGACGCGCCGTCTCCCGCGCCGCGGCCATCGGCTTCGGACGCCCGGCGGGCGGCCTCGGCCGAGGCGGTGCCCGCGCGCCTGCGGGTCACCCACCCTTCGATATTGCGCTGCCGCGCTCGGGCCACCGCCATCGCCCCCGGCGGAACCTCGTTGGTGATGACCGACCCGGCGGCGGTGTAGGCGCCGTCGTGGACGGTCACCGGGGCGACCAGCATGTTGTCGCTGCCGACCCGCACGTGGTCGCCGATCGTGGTGTGGTGCTTGTCCACGCCGTCGTAGTTGACGAAGACGCAGGACGCGCCGATGTTGGTGCCCTCGCCGATGGTGGCGTCGCCGACGTAGGTCAGGTGCGGGACCTTGGACCCCGCGCCGACGCGGGCGTTCTTCATCTCGACGTAAGTGCCGGCCTTGGCGGACCGCCCGAGCACGGTGCCCGGCCGCAGGTAGGCGTACGGCCCCACGGAGGCCCCCGGCCCGACCTCGGCGCCGTCGCACACGGCGTTGCGCACCACGGCCTCCGCGCCCACCGAGGTGTCGGTGAGCGTGGTGTCCGGCCCGACCTCGGCGCCCGGCCCGATGGACGTGCGGCCGCGCAGCCGGGTGCCGGGGTGCAGCACGGTGTCGGCCTCGATGGTCACCTCGACGTCGACCCAGGTGGTGGCGGGGTCCATGACGGTGACCCCGGCCCGCATGTGCGCCTCGAGCAGCCGGTCGTTCAGCACCCGGCGGGCGAAGGCGAGCTGCACGCGGTCGTTGACGCCCTCGACCTCGACGTGGTCGGCGGCGACGTACGCCCCGACGCGGTGGCCGTCCTCGCGCAGGATGGCGAGGACGTCGGTGAGGTATTCCTCGCCCTGGGAGTTGGCGGTGGAGACCCGCTTGACGGCGTCGGCGAGCAGCAGGCCGTCGAAGGCGTACACGCCGGAGTTCATCTCGTGGATGGCCCGCTGCTCGGGAGTGGCGTCCCGGTCCTCGACGATGGCGAGCACGGTGCCGGCGGCGTCCCGGACGATCCGGCCGTATCCGGCGGGGTCGGGCACCTCGGCGGTGAGCACGGTGACGGCGTTGCCGTCGGCGGCGTGGGTGGCGAGCAACTCGGCCAGCGTCTCGGTGCGCAGCAGCGGGGTGTCGCCGTACGTGACCAGGACCGTTCCGCTGATGGCGCCGGCCGCCTCGAGGACGATGCGGACGGCGTGGCCGGTGCCGTTCTGCTCTTCCTGGACGACCGGGCGGGCGTCCGGGCCGGTGGCGGCGAGATGGGCCTGGACCTGCTCGCGGGCGTGGCCGATCACGACGATCAGGCGTTCGGGGGCGAGCCCCCGGGCGGCGGCGAGCATGTGGTCGACCAGCGCGCGGCCGCACAGCTCGTGCAGGACTTTGGGTGTGGCGGACTTCATGCGGGTGCCCTCACCGGCGGCGAGGACGATGACGGCAGCCGGGCGCGGCACACTCACGGACTGAGCTCCCTCGGCGTCGCTAAGTATTTTCGTCGGCGCGGCGCGCACCCCTCGGGCACCGGGGCGCCACCCGCCCGACACCGCGAGGATACCCGCCCATCGGCCGTAACCCCTCGCCGCCCCGGCCGTAACGGATGACCTGCCGGGGCCTACCTGGGGTGGGGTGATGAAAGTTCCGGCGCCTGGACTCGAACCAGGACAACCCTGCTCCAAAGGCAGGTGGGCTGCCAATTACCCTACGCCGGACCGCTTCGGCGACCATCCCGAACCGCGGTGACAAGGATACCCATCGGGACCCCGCGGCGCTCAACGCATTACGCGGACCCAGACGGGCAGACGGCCCCACGGCCTGCCACCAGGGAACGATCCGCCGTCGCCACCCGTTGGGACGCGCCGTAGGGAGGTTGCATGGATTCGCACAGATATCGGCACTCCCTTTGCGATCCAGCAGAGTAGCCCTTTACCAGAACGGGGCAGGATTACGCAAGGCATGGATCCGCCACCGGTACGCGCCGGATGCGTCATCTTCCCCACATTCCGAGCTTAGGGATTCCTAACTTACGATGGCGTAGGTTACGGTTACGTAGCTCCGGACACGACCTGTTCGTACAACACGAGAATCACGTGAGGTAGCCCATGACCGTCGTCGCCGATCGCGCCACTCCGCCACCGCCGAGGCCTGATCTGGAGCCCGAGCCCAAGAGCAACTTCGAGCGCGTCCTGCTCGCCGTCTTCGTGGCGGCCCCGTTCCTCGCGCTGATCGCTGCCGTCCCCATGGCCTGGGGAAGCTTCCTCGGCTGGAGCGACGTCGTGATCGGCCTCGTCTTCTACGTGGTGACCGGGCTCGGTATCACCGTGGGCTACCACCGCTACTTCACGCACGGGTCCTTCAAGGCCAACCGCCCGCTCAAGATCGTGCTCGCCATCACGGGCAGCCTCGCCATCGAGATGGGCGTCATCGACTGGGTGGCCACCCACCGCCGTCACCACAAGTACTCCGACAAGGAGGGTGACCCGCACTCGCCGTGGCGCTTCGGCGGCGACTGGAAGGCGCTCACCAAGGGCCTCCTCTTCGCGCACGTCGGCTGGATGTTCTCCTCCGAGCGCACCAACCGCGAGCGGTTCGCCCGCGACCTGATCAACGACAAGGACGTCAACCGCATCCACAAGGCGTTCCCGTACCTCGTCGCCACCTCGCTGCTGCTGCCCGCGCTGCTCGGCGGCCTGTTCACCTGGTCGATCACCGGCGCGCTCACCGCGTTCTTCTGGGCCAGCCTGGTGCGCATCTCGCTGCTGCACCACGTCACCTGGTCGATCAACTCGGTGTGCCACGTGTTCGGCAACGAGGACTTCGACGTGCGTGACAAGTCCCGCAACGTGTGGTGGCTGGCCATCCCGTCCTTCGGCGAGTCGTGGCACAACCTCCACCACTCGGAACCGACCTCGGCCCGGCACGGCGCCCTCAAGGGTCAGCTCGACCCGAGCGCCCGGGTGATCCGCTGGTTCGAGCAGGCCGGTTGGGCGACCGACGTCCGGTGGCCGACGCCCGAGCGTCTGGCGGCGAAACGACTTGGCTGAGCCAGGCACTCAGGCGGGCCGCCCTGTGGCGGCCCGCTCCCCCCTTTACGGCCCAATCTCACCCCGGAATGCCGACGTATCCCACCAAACCAGGACGTTGACGTTTGCCCCGCCTCCACGGCCAGCCATTATTGAACCCATGACCGAGTCCCGCTCGCGTGTACGCATGACCGGTAAGGAGCGCAGGGAGCAACTGATCGGGATCAGCCGCACCCTATTCGCGGAGAAGGGGTTCGACGGCACCTCCATCGAGGAGATCGCGGCGAGCGCCAAAGTCTCCAAGCCCGTGGTCTACGAGCACTTCGGCGGCAAGGAGGGCATCTACGCCGTCGTGATCGACCGTGAGATGCAGCGGCTGCTCGGCCTGGTGGCCGGGGCCCTGATCGCCGGCCACCCGAAGATCCGCCTGGAGCGCGCCGCGCTGGCGCTGCTGCAGTACGTCGAGGAGTCCAGCGAGGGCTTCCGCATCCTGGTGCGCGACTCCCACGCCGCGTCCGGCACCGGCACGTTCGCCAGCCTGATCAGCGACATCGCCAGCCAGGTCGAGGACGTACTGGCCGACCAGTTCAGCGAGCGGGGATTCGAGCCGACCCACGCCCCGATGTACGCCCAGATGCTGGTCGGCATGGTCGCGCTCACCGGCCAGTGGTGGCTGGACGCCCGCAGTCCCGACCGCAAGGAAGTGGCCGCCCATCTCGTCAACCTGGCCTGGAACGGTCTGACGAGCCTCGAACCGCAGCCGCGCCTCACCGCCGCCTCCGAGCGGGCCGTGATCACGCCGCCGCCCGACATGGAGTTCCGCCGTCTGGTCCCCGCCACCGAGAAGGAGGCGAGGGAACTGGAGAAGGCCCGCGGCAAGGAGCTGCGCGAGCTGGAGAAGGCCCGCGAGAAAGAGCTCAAGGAGCAGGAGAAGGCCCGGGAGCGTGAGCTCAAGGAGCTGGAGAAGGCTCGCGAGAAGGAGGCCAGGGAGCAGGAGCGGGAGCTTCGCGAGCAGGAGAAGCTGCGCCTGCGCGAGCTGCGCGAGCAGGAGAAGCTTCTGCGGGAGCAGGAGAAGCTGCGGGCGAGGGAGTTAAGGGAGCAGGAGCGGGTACGGGCGCAGGAGCGCCGCGAACAGGAACGGCTCCGCGCCCAGGAAGCCAAGATCGCCGAGCAGGGCGCCCGGCAGACCGAGGAGACGCAACTCGGGGTGTGCGAGTAACTAGAGGCGCTCGTTGCGAAGAAGTTAACGTTTCGTTCAATTAAGTAGGGCATTTTGGACATATGTCCGCTGAAACCGCATCGCTGACGCCCGAGCAGCCGGAGGAACCCCTACCCGACCACGAGCGCTTCCTCAACCGTGAGGAAAGCTGGCTCCAGTTCAACGAGCGAGTGCTCGAACTGGCCGAGGATCCGGCTGTCCCCCTGCTGGAACGCGTGCGTTATCTCGCCATCTTCGCGGGGAACCTCGACGAGTTCTTCCGGGTGCGGGTGGCGGGCATGAAACGCCGCATGGCCACCGGCCTGCTGCTGCGCACCAAGAGCGGACTGAAACCGCGCGAGGAGCTGGCCAGGATCGCCGCCATCGCCGACGAGCTGGCCCAGCGGCACACCGCGGCCTTCCACAAGCAGATCTCCCCGCAGCTCGCCGCGGTCGGCATCGAGGTGGTCCGCTGGGACGACCTCGGGCGCGACGAGCGGACCGTGCTGCGCAAGCTGTTCCGCGACCGGATCCGCCCGGTGCTCACCCCCCTGGCGGTCGACCCGGCGCACCCCTTCCCGTACATCTCCGGCCTGTCGCTCAACCTCGCCGTCACCGTGCGCAACCCGAGCAACGGGCACACCGTCTTCGCCCGGGTCAAGGTGCCCTCCCAGCTGCCCCGCTTCGTCGCCGCCTCCGCCGAGCGGTTCGTGCCGATGGAGGACGTGATCGCCGCGCACCTCGGCCAGCTGTTCAAGGGCATGGAGGTGGTCGAGCACCACGTCTTCCGGGTGACCCGCAACGAGGACCTCGAGGTCGACGAGGACGTCACCGAGAACCTCATGCAGGCCCTGGAGAAAGAGCTGCTGATGCGGCGCTTCGGCCCGCCGGTCCGGCTGGAGGTCGAGGACACCATCACCCCGGCGGTGCTGGACCTGCTGGTGGAGGAGCTGGACGTCTCCGAGCACGAGATCTACCGGCTGCCCGGCCCGCTCGACCTGTCCGGCCTGCACGCCATCGCCGACCTGGACCGCGGCGAGCTGCTGTTCCCGCCGTTCGTGCCCGCCGAGGCCGTGCCGGGCGAGGACAGCATCTTCTCCACCCTCCGCGAGCGCGACATCCTGCTGCACCACCCCTACGACTCCTTCTCCACGAGCATGCAGCGGTTCCTGGAGCAGGCGGCGGCCGACCCCGGCGTGCTCGCCATCAAGCAGACGCTCTACCGCACCAGCGGCGACTCCCCGATCGTGGACGCGCTGATCGACGCCGCCGAGGCGGGCAAACAGGTCGTGGTGGTCGTCGAGATCAAGGCGCGGTTCGACGAGCACGCCAACATCACCTGGGCGCGCAAGCTGGAGCGGGCCGGGTGCCACGTCGTGTACGGCGTGGTCGGCCTGAAGACCCACGCCAAGCTCTGCCTGGTCGTCCGGCAGGAGCAGTCGGGCGAGCTGCGGCAGTACTGCCACATCGGGACCGGGAACTACAACCCCAAGACCGCCCGGCAGTACGAGGACTTCGGCCTGCTCACCGCCGACCCCCTGGTCGGCGAGGACCTCACCGACCTGTTCATCCACCTCACCGGCTACTCCTACCACTCGGCGTACCGCCGCCTGCTGGTCGCGCCGCACTCGCTGCGCGGCGGGCTGCTGGCACGCATCGAGCGCGAGATCGCCCACCACATCGCGGGCCGCCCGGCGCGGATCCGGATGAAGACCAACTCGCTGGTCGACGAGCCGATCATCGACGCCCTGTACGCCGCCTCCACGGCGGGGGTGCCGGTGGACCTGGTGGTGCGCGGGGTGTGCACGCTGCGCCCCGGCATCCCGGGGCTGTCGGAGAACATCCGGGTGCGCAGCATCCTCGGCCGGTTCCTCGAACACTCCCGCATCTACGAGTTCGGCTTCGGCCGGCGGCCGGAGATCTGGATCGGCAGCGCCGACCTGATGCGCCGCAACGTCGACCGCCGCGTCGAGGCGCTCGTCAAGGTGAGCAGCCCGCAGCACCGGGCGTACCTCTCGGAGCTGCTGGACCTCTCGATGGACGACACGACGAGCACGTGGTGGCTCGGCGCGGACGGCAGCTGGACGCGCCACCACACCGGCGAGGACGGCAAGCCGCTGATGGACCTGCAGTCGCACCTGATCGGGACCCGGCGCTGGAGGACCGTCGATGACTGATCCCCAGGTGCATCCCACCACCCTGATCCACGCCGCCGGGGCCCTGGTGTGGCGGGGCGACCCCGCCGAGCCGGAGATCGCGGTGGTCCACCGGCCCAGGTACGACGACTGGTCCTTCCCCAAGGGCAAGCTGAAACCCGGCGAGCACGTCATCGCGGGGGCGCTCCGGGAGGTCGCCGAGGAGACAGGGTTCAGCGTCGCGCTCGGCCGCCACCTGCCCCCGGTGCACTACCTGAAGGGCGGCAAGCTCAAGCGGGTCGACTACTGGGCGGCGCGGGTCGTCGAGCAGGTCGCGCAGGAGCCGTCCGACGAGGTCGACCGGCTGGAGTGGCTGCCGGTCGAGCAGGCACGGGCCCGGCTCACCTACGGCGACTGGGACGCCGGCCTGCTGCGCGCGATCACGGCCGCCCCGCTGGACACCACGCCGTTCCTGCTGGTCAGGCACGGAAACGCCGGGGCGCGGCACGAGTGGCAGCTCGACGACGACCTGCGCCCGCTGGACGACACCGGCGTCGCGCAGGCCGACACCATCGCCACCATCCTGCCCGGGTACCGTCCGGCCACGCTGATCAGCTCGCCGAGCCGGCGGTGCGTGCAGACGCTGCTGCCGTACGCCGCCCGCCGGGACCTGCGCATCCGCACCGAACGGCTGCTCAGCGAGACCGAGTACGACGCCGCGCACTCGCCCGAGGCCGTACTCACCTGGCTGGACACCGAGGGGCCCGCCGCGGTGTGCGGCCACGGGAAGGTGCTGCCCGAACTGCTCGCGACCATGACCGAGCGTCGTTACGACGGGCACGTGGAGGACACCCACCTGCGCAAGGGCGCGCTCGCCGTGCTGCACCACCGCGACGGGCGGGTGGTCGCGGTCGAGCGCTACAACACCTGACCGGAGCTTCCGCGCCTCCGCCGAGGCGCGGAAACCCGGCTCAGCCCTGGGACTCGGCCCACACCCTCGGGAAATCGGCGTGCGAGCGCTCCGCCTCGGCGTGCTCCAGGCCGACCAGCACCCCGTAGGTGAAGGTGTCCTCGCCGGCCGCGCGGGCCTTGGCGGCCTCCTCGGTGAGGATCTCCATGGCGACCACGCCGTCCTGGTACAGGCCGAGCACCTCCTGCACCGTCTTGGCGCGCTTGGCCATCGCCGCCGCCCGGTCGCCGAGCAGGGACCTGAGCGCCTCGGCGGTGTACCGGGCGCGCTTGGCGGCCTTGCGCACGTCGTGCATGGCGACCGCGCGCTCGTCGTGGTCCTCGATGGCCAAGGCCTCGTCGTACTTGCGGACCACCCGCCCCCAGCCCTTGGCCGCGACCTTGGTCAGCGGCTTCTCGGCGTCCTTGCCGGCGAGCGGGGTGAGCGGCGGGTTGGCGACCAGCGCGTCCAGGCGGTCGAGCAGCGCGAAGTACCGCTCCGTGCGCATGGCGATGTCGGCACGGGCGAGGGCCTCGCGCTCGCGTTCGGCCAGGTCGTCGTCGAGGCGGGTCCGGACCGGGCCGACGAGCGCGTCCGGGTGGAGGGAGTCCAGCAGCTTCCCGAAGCGCTCGCGGATGACCTCCAGGTCTCGGGCCTCGCCGAGCACGCCGGCGAGCCAGCGCAGCTCCTCCTGGATCTCGTCGGTGCCGGCGACCACGCCGTCGAAGGACTTCAGCGCGCTGCGCAGCCGGCGACTGGCCACCCGCATCTGGTGCACGGCGTCGTCACCGGCCCGCCGTACCCGGGGGTCCTGGGTGTGCAGCGCGTCCACCTGGGACTTCAGGTAGTCGACCACCACCTGGCCCGCCGTGCCCTCGGCGGGCCCGGCCAGCTCGGTGACGGGGACGGCGTCGCCGAGCAGGCGGCCGAGCTTGCTGCCGGAGGCGGCGGGGGTGGCCCCCGCCTTGCGCAGGGTCTTGCCGACCCGCTTGAGGTGCGTGATGTCGCCGTCCAGCAGCTCGGCCTCGACCTCGCGCCACCGCTCGACGCGGAGCTCGCCGCCGAACACCTCGCCGAAGACGGTGCCCTTGACCTGGTCGTCAGCGATCTCCACCAGCGGACGGCCGTCCGCGTCGCGCAGGATGGTCACCTCGCGGCGGGTGGCCAGCTCGGCGACGGGGACCAGCGGCTCGCGGCGGCTGTAGGCGAGGACAAGGTCCGCGAGGTCGGGCGGCACGATCTTGGCGCTCTTGGTGAGCGGGATGCCGATCTCCTCGCGGACGCCTTTGACCTTGGGCAGCTTGAGGTGCCACCCGGCGTCGCTCCCGCCCCTGCGGCGGCGCAGGGTGATGCCGCGGGCGGCCAGGCGCAGGTCGGGGGTGTCGAAGTAGATCGCGACCATGCGGTAGCTCTTGGGGCCCGCCACCACGGCGCAGCCGGGGACGCGGGACATGTCCGGGACCAGGAAACCGGCGGGGACGTCGAACTTGTCTTCTATCTCGAGCGCCATTGCCTATCCCCAATCACCGTGTTTGTGGATATACAACCTCTATCACCCGGTGTTGGCCACCACGAACACCCTGCGGAACGGGAACGGCGTGCCGTACGGCTCGCGCGGGTAGACCTCGGCGAGCGCCGCGGCGCAGTCCGCGCGGAAGTCACGGCCGCGCTCGGGGCCCAGCCGGTCGAGCATGGGCCGCAGGGCCGTGCCGCTGATCCAGTTCAGCACCGCGTCCTCGCCCTGGAGCACGTGGACGTACGTCGTCTCCCAGGCGTCGACCGCGCAGCCGAGGCCGGTCAGCAGCCGCAGGTAGCCCTCCGGGCCGTCCACGGGGTCGTCGCGCACCAGGTCGCCGAGCTCGTCCTTCCACCGGGCCGAGCGGCACAGCCGCCGGACCCGCTCGTGGCTCGGGGCGTGGAAGTTGCCGGGCACCTGGAAGGCCAGCCGGCCGCCCTCGCGCAGGTGGCCGGTCCAGCGGGCCAGCAGCTCGCGGTGCTCGGGGATCCACTGCAGGACGGCGTTGGAGAAGATCACGTCCACCGGGGCGTCCGGGCGCCACTCCCGGGCGTCGCCCACGCTGAAGCGCGGCCCGGGAGGGGCCTTGGCGATCATCGAAGGGGAGGAGTCGAGGCCGTGCACGTCGGCGCCGGGCCAGCGGCGGGCCAGCTCCAGGGTCAGCTCGCCCGAGCCGCAGCCGAGGTCGACCACCCGCTCGGGGTTCTCGGCGCGCACGCGGGCGAGCAGCTCGAAGAAGGGGCGGGCACGCTCACCGGCGTACCGGCCGTACAGGTCGGGGTCCCAAAAGTCTCTTGACATCAAGATAAGTCTTAGCGGGAGAGATGTCTCGATGTCAAGAGAGCTAGACTCCATCCATGACGACGCGCCGACGAGACGGTGCCGGCGAGGGCACCGTGCGGGACGAGGTGGATCAACTCGTGGCCTCCTGGCGGCAGGAGCGCCCCGACCTGGACGTCTCGCCGCTCCAGGTGCTGAGCCGGGTGTCCCGCCTCGCCCGCCACCTCGACCGCGCCCGCCGGGCCGCCTTCGCCGAGCACGACCTGGAGCCGTGGGAGTTCGACGTCCTCACCACGCTGCGCCGCGCCGGGGAGCCGTACGAACTCAGCCCCGGCGCCCTGCTGCGCGCCACCCTCGTCACCTCCGGCACCATGACCAACCGCATCGACCGCCTCGCCGCCGCCCGGCTGGTCCGCCGCCGCCCCGACCCCGAGGACCGCCGGGGCGTGCTGGTGTCGCTCACCGACGCCGGCCGCGAACGTGTGGACGCCGCCTTCGCCGACCTGCTGCGCCGCGAACGCGAGCTGCTGGCCGGCCTCGCGCCCGACGATCAGCGCACCCTGGCCGACCTGCTGCGCACCATCCTCGCGCCCTTCGACGCCGCCCACAACGGCGCCTGAGGGCCGTCACCCCTCCAGGCGCTCGGCCAGCTCCATCCACTCCACCTCGACCGACTGGCGCTGGGAGGCGAGGTCCTTCAGCTCGGCGTCCATCTCGGCGAGCCTGCCGTAGTCGGAGGCGGACCGCGCCATGGCGGCGTGCAGGGTGGCCTCCTGCTCGCCGATCCTTTCCAGGCGGCGCTCCAGGCGGGACAGCTCCTTCTGGGCCTCGCGCAGTTCCTTGGCCGACCTCTCCGGGGCGGCCGCGGTCTGCTGCGGGGTCGGCGCCGAAGGGGTGGTGAGGGAGGCCCGCGCGGTCAGCGCGGTGCCCGCCGAGCGGCGCTGGAGGTATTCGTCGACGCCGCCGGGGAGCAGCGAGAGGCGGCCGTCGCCGAGCAGGGCCACGCAGCGGTCGGTGACGCGCTCAAGGAAGTAGCGGTCGTGGCTGACCAGCACCAGGGTGCCGGGCCACGCGTCGAGGAGGTCCTCAAGCTCGTTCAGCGTCTCGATGTCCAGGTCGTTGGTCGGCTCGTCCAGCAGCAGCACGTTGGGGTCGTCCATCAGCAGCCGCAGCACCTGAAGGCGGCGACGCTCGCCGCCGGACAGGTCCCCGATCACCTTCCACTGGGCCTCGCCCCGGAACCCGAGGCGCTCCAGCAGCTGCGAGGCCGTCCACTCGCGCTTGCCCACCTGGATGAACGCGCGGATCTCCTCGACGGTCTCCAGCACCCGCCGGTTCGGGTCCAGCTCGGCCAGCTCCTGGGACAGGTGCGCGAGCCGCACCGTGCGGCCCCGGACGACCCTGCCCGAGTCGGGCCGGACCGCGTCGGCCAGCAGACGCAGCACCGACGACTTGCCCGAGCCGTTCACGCCGATCAGCCCGAGACGGTCACCGGGGCCGAACTGGAAGGTGCAGCGGTCCAGCACCAGAGGGCCCTGCCCCGGGCCGCCCGCGTGCAGGGTCACCTCGTCGAGGTCGTAGACGGTCTTGCCGAGCCGCGCGGACGCGAACGACACCAGCTCGACGGTGTTGCGCGGCGGCGGCTCGTCCGCGATCAGCGCCTGGGCGGCGTCGATGCGGAACTTCGGCTTGGACGTGCGCGCGGGCGGGCCGCGGCGCAGCCACGCGATCTCCTTGCGCATGAGGTTCTGGCGGCGATCCTCGGTGGCCTGGGCGATCCGCGCCCGCTCCGCCTTGGCCAGGACGTACGCGGCGTACCCGCCCTCGTAGCGGTGGACGGCGCCGTCCACGACCTCCCACGTCCTGGTGGACACCGCGTCCAGGAACCACCGGTCGTGCGTGACCACCAGCAGCGCCGACCGCCGCGCCGCCAGATGGCCGGCCAGCCAGGCGATCGCCTCGATGTCCAGGTGGTTGGTCGGCTCGTCCAGCACGATCAGGTCGTGCTCCCCGATCAGCACCCGCGCCAGCGCCGACCGGCGCCGCTCCCCGCCGGAGAGCTCCCCCACGCGGGCCTGAAGCTCGATGTCCCCGAGCAGGTTGCCGAGGATCTCGCGAATCCCTTGGTCACCGGCCCACTCGTGCTCGGCCCGCTCCCCCAGCACCACCTCGCCGACCGTGAGGCCGGGCTCCATGTCGTCCGCCTGGGCGACCACCCCCACCCGCAGACCCCGCGTGTGGGTGACCCGTCCCCCGTGCGGCGCCACCGTGCCCGCGATCAGCGAGACGAGTGTCGTCTTCCCGTCGCCGTTGCGCCCCACGACGCCGATGCGGTCCCCGGACTCGATCCCGAGAGACACGTCGTCGAGCAGGGGCTTGGGCCCGTAGGCAAGGGAGACCGATTCCAAATTAACCAGATTCATCGCCCTCAAAGCCTAGTGGCCTCCCCGCCCTCGGCCACCCCCTCGCCACCTTCCCGCGGCGCGACGGCGCCCGATCAGGGGGTGGTGGCGACGACGGTGGCGCCCGGGACGGGGCCGTGGGCGGCCAGGGTGGCGCGGGAGACGTCCGCGACGCCGAGGGCCAGGGCCAGCTCCTGGGCGTGGTCGGGGGAGCCGGTGAGGAAGGCGCAGGTGGGGCCGGAGCCGGACACCAGGGCACCCAGCGCGCCGTGGTCGCGGCCGGCGGCGAGGGTGCGGGCCAGCGGGCGGAAGAGCATCACGGCGGCGGGCTGGAGGTCGTTGATCAGGGACTCGCCGAGTTCCTTGGGGTCGCCCGCCTCAAGGGCCGCCAGAAGGCGGGCGGAGACCTCGGGCCAGGCGGGGTGGTCGCCGGTGGCCTCGCGCAGGAGATCGCACTCGGCGTAGACCTTGGCGGTGGAGAGGCCGCCGTCGGCCAGGGCGAAGACCCAGTGGTAGCGGCCGGTGTCCGGCAGGGGGGTGAGCTTCTCGCCGCGGCCGGTGCCGACGGCGGTGCCGCCGAGGAGGGCGAAAGGGACGTCGCTGCCGAGGCCGGCGGCGATCTCCGTCAGCTCGTCCGTTCCGAGGCCGAGGCCCCACAGCGCGTCGCACGCGACCAGGGCGGCGGCGGCGTCCGCGCTGCCCCCGGCCATGCCGCCGGCGACCGGGATCGCCTTGCGGATGTGCAGCGCGACGGCGAGCGGGCGCCCGGCCCTGGCGCCGAGCGCGTGCGCGGCGCGGACCGCGAGGTTGGTCGCGTCGAGCGGGACCTGATCGGCCGACTCGCCCTCCACGCTCACCCGCACGGTGACGCCGCCCGCGGTCATCGGGTCGTCCTCGCCCGCCGCGGCCTCCGGGAGGCCGGTGGCGGTGACCTCGTCGAACAGGGAGACGGCGTGGAAGACGTTCACCAGGTCGTGGTAGCCGTCGTCGCGCACGGGGCCGACGGACAGCTGGAGATTGACCTTGGCGGGGACGCGGACGGTCACGGAAGTCACGGGTACCGATGGTAGTGGTCCGGGACGGCCACCTGGGGGAACGACCCGGGGGCGATCACGGGCGGTGTTCGGCGATCCTCGCGAAGTCGGTGATGGAAAGGCGTTCGCCGCGCAGGGACGGGTCGACACCGGCGGCGCGCAGGGCCTGCTCGGCGGCGGCAGGAGAGCCCGCCCAGGGGGCCAGGGCGGCGCGCAGGGTCTTGCGGCGCTGGGCGAAGGCGGTGTCGACGACGGCGAAGACCTCCTCGCGGGACGCGGACGTCTCGGGCGGGTCGCGGCGGGCCAGGGCGACCAGGCCGGAGTCGACGTTCGGCACGGGCCAGAAGACGGTGCGGCCGACAGGCCCGGCGCGGCGGACGTCGGCGTACCAGGCGGCCTTGGCGGACGGCACGCCGTACACCTTGGAACCCGGGCCCGCGGCCATGCGGTCGGCCACCTCGGACTGCACCATCACGAGGCCGCCGCGCAGCGAGGGCAGCACCTCCAGCAGGTGGAGCACCACGGGGACGGCCACGTTGTACGGCAGGTTGGCCACCAGCACGTCCGGCTCGGCGCCGAGCCGGCCCGGCAGCACCCGCATCGCGTCGGCCTCCACGACGGTGAGCCGGTCGGCCAGGGACGGCGCCCGCTCGGCCACGGTCTGCGGCAACCGCCCGGCGAGCACGGGGTCGATCTCCACCGCGACCACCCGCCGGGCCTCGGGGAGCAGCGCGAGCGTGAGCGACCCGAGGCCGGGGCCGACCTCGATCACCACGTCGTCAGGGGTCACCCCGGCGAGCCGGGCGATGCGCCGCACCGTGCCGCCGTCGATGACGAAGTTCTGCCCGAGCCGTTTTGTCGGACGAAGGTCCAGCTTGTCCGCCAAATTACGTATATCGGAGGGCCCGAGCAAGTTAACAATTGAGCTCCCCATCCACACAGTGTCTCGCACCGAAGACATTGACGAGGCAGGTGACGAACCACCTCGAAAGCCGTACCACCCTTAACCGATCTTCAAGCCAGAGGAAAGTGGGCATGGGTAACGTGGCCGCGCCAGTCAGCGAGGAGGCGTCGTCAATGGACCGCACCGGTGCGCAGCCCCTGCGCCCGCACGATCCCGAGCGGATCGGGCCCTACGCGCTGCGCGGCCGGATCGGCGAGGGAGGCATGGGAACGGTCTACCTCGCCGAGGCGCCCGGCACGGGCAGGCTCGTCGCGGTCAAGGTCGTCAAGGCCGAGTTCACCATCGACGAGGGGTTCGCCACCCGGTTCCACTCCGAGGTCGTCAACGCCCGCCGGGTGGCGTCGTTCTGCACCGCGCAGGTGCTGGACAACGGGAACGCCGAGGACGGCCGGCCGTACATGGTCACCGAGTACATCCCGGGCACCCCGCTGTCCCGGCAGATCACGCGGTACGGCGCCCTGGAGGCCGGGACGCTGCACGGCGTGGCGCTCGGGGTGGCGGCGGCGCTGGCCGCCATCCACGTCGCCGGGCTGGTGCACCGCGACCTGAAGCCCGCCAACGTCATCCTGTCCATGTCGGGGCCCCGGGTCATCGACTTCGGCATCGCGCGGGCGCTGGACGCGACGCAGGGCGTGACCCGGTCCGGGGAGCTGCTGGGCAGCCCCGGCTGGTGGGCGCCCGAGCAGGTGCGCGGCGAGGAGATCACACCGGCCGCCGACGTGTTCGCCTGGGGCTGCCTGGTCGCGTACGCGGGGAACGGGCGGCATCCGTACGGGCGGGGCGACATGATCGCGCTGGCGTCCCGGGTGCTGAACGGGCGGCCCGACCTCGGCGAGCTGCCCGCGCCGCTGGACCGGCTGGTACGGCTCGCCACCGACGCCCACCCGGCCAGGCGGCCGAGCGCGCAGGAGCTGCTGATCGCGCTGGTCGGCGGCAGTGCCCTCGCGTCCGAGCCCCTCCCGGTGGACCCGCCCACCCTGGTGGCGCCGCCCGAGGCCCCCACGCTGATCGCCAGCGAGCTCCTGGAGTCCTGGCAGCCCCCCGCCAACCTCGCCACCCCCGACCCGCCGACCCCCACCCCCGCCCCC
>NZ_JBHSRF010000077.1:0-44360 GCF_042658925.1 Sphaerisporangium aureirubrum | reverse complement strand
CAACCCTTCGACCCCCTGTCCCCCCACCTCCCCACGCAGAACGCCGCCCCAGCAACCAAACCCGACCCCCAGCCCTGACCACCCGACCCACGCCAACAGCCAGCCGAGGCCACCCCCCGGGCAAGGGTCTCCGGGGGGCCGGGCTACCGGGACAACTCCCGCGGCCGAGCTCCCGCGACCGGGCACCCGCGACCGGGCACCCACGGCCAGGCACCCACGGCCAGGCACCCACGGCCAGGCACCCACGGCCAGGCACCCGGGCCCACGGCCCCGCGGCCACGGCCCCGCGGCCACGGCCCCGCGGCCACGGTCCCGCGGCCGGGCTACCGGGCCCGGGCTAGCGGGGCAACGGCGCCGCAGCCACCGTCCCGCCACTGCCAGGAACGCTCTGACGGCGCCGCGACGGCGGGACGGTGTACGGCGAAATCGGCGCCGCCGTACGGCGGCGAACCCGCGTGTGTGCGCGCCGGTGAAATGGTCCTAGCGATGGACGCGCTCCGCGCGAAGATGCAAGGGCTGTTCTGCGGGGGACACCCCCGCACCCCCGGGCCTGCCGGGCTCACACCGCGATACGTGCGGCGCCATGTCCGTCATGCCGGCCCACGCCCTCGACCCGGCTCCGTGGCCCGGCATAACGGCACGTGTGAAAGGCGAGGCTAGTAGCAGCTCTGCTGCTTGACGCTGATGGTGACGGGGACGGACTGCGTCTCCGTACTGTCCGAGGCCGTCAGCAGCGGGGTGTACTCGCCGACCGGGAGCGGCGGGATCGAGATCTGGACGAAGCCGTTTATCGTTGTCGACCCGTTCTTGGGGTAATTGGATCCGGGGGGGATCGGCGTGCCGCCCATGCTGGTCACACCGGGGGGAAGGTTCTGCAGTGCGATCTGAACGGTCGTCGACCAGCTTCCGACAACTGCGGCTACGAAGTACGTCCCGGGGTGGCCGCTGCTCGACGTGACGCAGATCCGCTGTTGGAAGTCGCGCAGTTCCCACGTCGCCGCCGAGGCCGGTGTCGTGCCGGACAGCGCGAGCGCCAGCCCGGCGGTCGCACCGAGTGCCATCCTGGCGGCACGGTGGATTGTTTTCACGGCTGCCTCCATGGTGCTTGTGCTTCGGACCCTTGCTTTACATCGTGTGCTTACATCGTCAATTATTGACAGTTAAAGGATCTACGGCAAGTTTCTGAGCAATTTTGAAAGTTTCACCAACCCCGCGACGTTTCCGGTCAGGCACTAAAGGAGCCGTTGCCGGACCGTGATCAACGACCGGTCCCGGGGGCACGGTCCCCACCTCTGGGATTGCTCTGAGCCCAACGGGGGGCATGGACCGAAACCCATCGCGGTGGAGCACCATGAATCCGGCAGGACCGGGAGTGCGGGGCTGTTCCGCGCAGGAGAACAGCCGTTGCGCCATCCGCGCGAAACACGCCCCGCCGTGAGGACCATTTCACCGGCGCCGTCCGCACCCAGGGGTTGTCCGCCGTACGGCGGTGAGGGTGGGGGTCAGCCTCGGGCGATGGCGAGGAGGTCGCTGAAGCGGTGGGCGCGGGTCAGTTCCTCCTGGGCGGGGGTGAGGACCAGGTCGCGGGCGACGGTTTCGACCGCCTGGGTGAGGGCGCGGCGGGTCTTGCGGGCGCGGCGGCGGCCGCCCAGGGCGGCGGCCAGGCGGGAGAGCAGGGCTACGAGGAGGCCGGCGAGGGCGCCGCCGGCGAGGATCGCGGTGGGCCAGGGGAGGCGGCCCAGGGTGGGGGTGGGGACTTCGGGGAGGCGTAGGTAGTCGACGAAGAACAGGCCTGCCAGCCAGAGGGCGCCTGCCAGCATGGTGGCGAACAGGAGCCACTGCATGACTCCTACGGCCCGCCACCAGCGGGGGCGGCGGCCCGCGCCCGCCGTGGTGGTCGCGACCGCCCGGTCCAGGCGGTCGGCCAGCTCGTCGGTGTGTGACCGCGCCGAACGACGTACGGCGGTAGCCCACGGCTCGGCGAGGCCCGCCGAGGCGGCGGCGCCCGCGTCGCGTACGGCCAGGTCCATCCGTGAGCGCTGCACCGTGTCGGCGCGTGGGATCGAGGTGACGGTCGCCCGGCCCCCGGCCGGTCCGCCGAGCCGCAACCGCCGCAACGGGTCGGGGCGCAGCCGCCGGAGCCACCGCGTCACCGGCCATCCCGTAGCGGCCACGGCGCGGTGCCGATGAGCCTTGGCCACCGCCGCGACCACCACCGGCACCCCGGCCGCCTCAGCCAGCGCCACCGTCAGCGGCCGCACCTGATCGGCCACCGAGCCCTTCACCGGACGCCCCGCGCCCTTCACCGCACTCCTTCCGGCCACCGCATCCTTCACCGGACGCCCCGCAGCCTTCACCGGACGCCCGGCGCCCTTCACCGCGCTCCCCCCGGCCGCCGCCACGCTCCCCCCAGCCGCCGCCGCACTCCCCTCAGCCGCCGCGCTTCCACCGGCCGCCGCGGCCGCGCCTGTGCGTGCGGGCACCGCGATCATGGAGCCGTCCGCCGTGCCGCCCTCTCCCGCACCGGCCGCCAGGGCGTCCGCCGCCGTGCCCACGTCGGCCGCAAGCCGGGCGGCCCACGCGCGCCGGTCGGACACCCGCTTCACCAGGGTCGTGCGCAGCTCGTCCAGGCCGGCCCCGGTGGTGACGGATGTGGCGACGACCGGGACGCCGGACAGGCCGTCCTCCTCCAGCAGGCGCCGCAGGTCGGCCAGGCAGCGGTCCGCGGCCGTGGGGGACAGCCGGTCCACCTGGTTCAGCACGATGACCATGACGTCCTGATGGCGGCGCAGCCTGCGCAGGTATCGCTCGTGGACGGCGGCGTCCGCGTACTTCTGCGGGTCGAGCACCCACACCAGGAGGTCGACCACCTCGACCAGCCGGTCCACCTCCAGCCGGTGCGCCAACTCGATGGAGTCGTGGTCAGGCAGGTCCAGCAGCACCAGCCCGGACAGCGCGTCGGCGTCCCCGTCGACCGCGTGGCGACGCGGGACCTCCAGCCAGTCGAGCAGCCCGCCCGACCCCTCCGGGTCCCACATGGCCGCCTGGGCCGCGGACGTCGTCGGCCGGGTCACCCCGACGGTGGAAAGCGACGTGCCGGACAGCGCGTTGAACAACGACGACTTGCCGCTGCCCGTCGCCCCTGCGAGCGCCACCACGGTGTGGTCCACCGACAGCCCCCGCCGCACCCCGGCCCGCTCCACGACAGCCCGCGCCCGCCCAACCTGCGCCGCCTCCAGCCGCCCTTCGGCAAGCTCCACCGCCTCAGCCAGCGCCCCCAGCCGATCATCCAGAGAGACGGCCCGCGACCGCCGTATCGTCCTCATCGCCCATCCACAGGGGTCAAACCCCCCGGCCCTTCGTCATCGGGCCCATCCGCCCTCTCGCCCGCCCGATCCGAACCGGGCGCCGTCTTACCCGTCCGATCGGAACCGGGCGGCGTCTTACCCGTCCAATCGGACGCCGTTCCACCCGCCCGATCCGAACCGGGCGCCGTCTTACCCGTCCAATCGGACGCCGTTCCACCCGCCCGATCCGAACCGGGCGCCGTCTTACCCGTCCAATCGGACGCCGTTCCACCCGCCCGATCCGAACCGGGCGCTATCTTGCCCGTCGAATCGGAACCGGGCGCCGTCTTACCCGCCCAATCGGACGCCGTTCCACCCGTCCGATCGGAACCGGGCGCTATCTTGCCCGTCGAATCGGAACCGGGCGCCGTCCTGCCCGCCCGATCGGACGCCGTTCCACCCGTCCGATCCGAACCGGACCCTGTCCTGCCCGGCCGATCGGAATCGGGCGCTGTCCCGCCCGTCCGATCGGAATCGGGCGCTGTCCCGCCCGTCCGATCGGAACCGGGCGTCGGACCCGCGTCTCTGAGGGTTCCGTCCACGGGAAGCGGAGGGGTGTCCACGGGGGACGGTGGGGTGTTTACCTCGTTTTGGTGGGATCGGATGGTCTGGGCTGCTTCTCGGAGGGTGGTGGCGGCGTTGGGGGGTGGTTCTACGGCGGCTAGGAGGGTGGTGAAGCGGGTGGATTCCTCTTCGAACAAGGTGTGGGCGCGGCTGCGGAGGTCGTCGCGGGCTGCTTGGGTCAGGGAGCGGACGGCCTGGTCGCCGAAGATGGCTTCCAGGAGTTTCTGGCTCAGGACGCTGGTGCCGCCGGCGATGCCGAGCTCGATGCCGGTCAGGCCGCCGGTGGAGGCGAACACCGCGAGCATTAGCAGCAGGCCGGCGCCGTTCACGCCGAACGACGCGACGCGGGCGGTGGTGCGCCGTTCCGCGCCCTCCTTGGCGACCAGCTCCAGGACGTAACCCTGCCAGGCCCGCACGGCGGCCTCGGCACGCGCGGCGAGCGTGTTGGAGGCGCGGCCGAGGCGGCCCGCGGACACCGCGCCGGCTCGCTCCAGGACGTCCCTGCCGGCGGGCATGCCGGACCATGACTCCATCACCCGTTCGGCGGCCTGGTCGGCGGCGGAGCGGATCAGGGCCTCTACGCTCGTTTCCAGGGCCACCCGGAGCTGGGCGTCCGGCGCGGGGCGGCCGGTGAAGGCCGACACGATCCGCTCGCGCAGCCGGCCGATCCGCGACTCCAGCGACCGCATGAAGTCGCCGGTGCCGATGAAGTCCTGCCATCGGGTCAGCACCTCGCCGCGCAGCAGCGAGCCGTCCCTGATGCCGTCGTCGAACCCGGCCATCGCCGACCCGTACGCCGACTCGACCGACCCGCGCAGGTCGGCGAGTCCGGCCCGCTGCCGCTCCACCTCGTCCGCCAGCGCGGGGACCCGGACCGCGAGGCTGTCCAGCGCCCCGGACAGCGTCCTGCGCACGACCTCGGCGCGGGAGTGGGCGTCGGCCGCCAGCTCGGCCAGCCAGCCGCTGATGGCGCGCACCGCCTCCTCGGGCAGCCTGGCGTTCTCCTGCGGCAGCTCCACCTCGGGGACGGGGAACAGCGGCGTGCCCTCCAGGCCGTTGGCGTCGAGAAGGCGCCGCAGGTGGGCCGTCACCGGGCCGTCCGCCTCGGGTGGCACCCGGTCGAGAACCACCGCGAGCGCCGTGCTCCGCTCGCGGGCGACCCGCAGGAAGCCCCAGGGGACCTCGTCGGCGTACCGGGCGGCGGTGGTGACGAACAACCACAGGTCGGCGGCGGCGAGCAGCTGGGCGGCGACCTCGCGGTTGGCGATGACCACCGAGTCGATGTCGGGGGCGTCCAGCAGGGCCAAGCCGGGCGGCAGGGTGCCCGAGGTGACGATCCGCAGGGTGCCGGGCTCGCCGCGCCCGCCGCCGGTCCTCCTGGCGAGGCCCGGCAGGACGTTGGGCCGCTGGAACCACGCCTCATCGGCCGGGCTGGCGACCAGGGTGGGGGCCAGCGTGGTGGGACGCAGCACCCCCGGCTCGGTGATGTCGGCTCGGGCCAGGGAGTTGACCAGGGTGGACTTGCCCGCGCCCGTGGAGCCGCCGACGACGGCGAGCAGGGGTGCGTCCATGGCCGCGACGCGGGGCAGCAGGTAGTCGTCCAGCTGGCCCCTGAGCTCTCTCAGGTCACGGCGATGCGAGGCGACGTCGCCGATCGCGAGGGGGAACAGATCGTGATCGAGCCGGCGTCGCAGGTTTTCGAGGGCCGCGTGCAGCCCGTGGTTCGCCGACATACGAACGGTCATGCCCCACCCGCCGCAAGGTATCCGCCGGCCAGCTTGATCGGCGACGCTTCCCCAGGTCACCCCATACGAAAGGCGACGCTCACTGATCACTATGCCACGCGGGCAGGCCCCGCGCGCGGAAGGTCAGGAGGCGCTCGGCGCCGCCGTGGGGGCCGGGCTCCCGGGGCCGCGCGGGCGGGAGGTGGGCAGCAGGGGACGGCACTTCTTCAGCGCGGCGGCCACGTCCGGGTCGTCGTTCTCGGTCAGGTCGCGGAGGTTGTCCCCGGTGACCTCGGCGCCGTTGTCCTTCATGCAGGTGCGGAACGCCTGGAGCGCCCCGGCGTTGACGCGCGGCCCGCCTCCCCGGCCGAAGCCGCCCTCGGGCATCAGCGAACGGCACGCCTCCAGCGCCTCGCGCGCCTCGGGACCCATGGTGCCGAAGCCCCCCGCTCCCCTGCTCGGCCTGCCGGACGGAGCACCGCTCGGCCGTGCCGTCGGCGCGCCGCCCGGGCGGCCGGTGGGCATGGTCACGCCGTGCTCGCGCAGGCACTCGGCGAACGCCGCGCGCCCATCACCGGACCTGGCGGGCGAGGCCTTGGCACCGGCCGTGCCGCCCGCCACGCCACCGCAGCCGGAGGCCAGCAGGACAGCGGATGCCACGGTGGCGACACCGAGTACTCGCGACAGCGCGATCACGGCATGGCTCCTCGGGGGATCGGGGAACTTCGGCGTACTCATCCCAGCCCGCCAATCTCAGAGCTACGTGCGGCCGACCTGAACATCCGCTGTCAACCTCCCGGAACCGGCGCGGGAACGGGGAAGGCGAGACGGAAGGTGGTGCCCTCGGGGGTGCTGGCGAGGGTGATGCGGCCGTCGTGCGCCTCCACCAGGGCGGCGGCGATGGGCAGGCCGAGTCCGGTGCCGCCGTTCGCGTCGGAGCGGGTGCGGGAGGGGTCGGCGCGGTAGAAGCGTTCGAAGACGCGGTCGGCGTGCTCGGCGGCGATGCCGGGGCCCCGATCGGTGACCTCGATGACGACCGCGCCGGCCACCACACCCACCCCGAGCTGGAAGGGGGTGCCCGCGGGGGTGTGGCGCAGGACGTTGCCGACGAGGTTGCCGAGGACCTGGCGCAGGCGGGGCTCGTCGCCGGTCACGGTGACGGGGGTGTCCGCGTCGTCGAGACGCAGCAGGTCGATCTCGCGGTCGGGCGCCAAGGTGCGGGCGTCGAGGACGGCGCCGGCGGCCAGGCTGAGCACGTCCACCGGGCGGCGCTCCAGGGGGCGCCGCTGGTCCAGGCGGGCGAGCAGGAGCAGGTCGTCCACCAGCAGGCCCATCCGGGCGGCCTCGTCCTCGATCCGTCCGAGCAGGCGGGCCGCCTCGTCCAGGTCCGGGGGCTCGTGGCGGTACAGCTCGGCGAATCCCCTGATCGAGGTGAGGGGGGTGCGCAGCTCGTGCGAGGCGTCGGCGACGAACCTGCGCATGCGGTCCTCGGAGCGGCGGGCCTCGACCGCCGAGCGGCGGGCGGCGGTCTCGGACGCCTCCCGGTCGCGGAAGGCGGTCTCGATCTGGGCGAGCATGCCGTTGATCGCCCGGCCGAGCCTTCCCATCTCGGTGCGGCGGTGCCGGGGCGGCACCCGCCGGGACAGGTCGCCTCCGGCGATGGCCTCCGCGGTGCGCTCGATCTCCGCGAGGGGGCGCAGACTGCGGCGCACCAGCCAGTGGCAGGCGAAGCCGAGGACGACCAGCACGCCGCCGCCCACCGACACCACGATCACCTCCAGCCGGGCCACGGTGGCGTCCACGTCGTCCATCCGGATCGCGATCACCCGGATCCGGGCGTTCGCCATCACGGCCTGGGCCCGCCAGGGGACGCCCGAGGGCGACGTCACGGTGAACGGCCGGGCGAACACGCCGGCCAGGCCGTCCGGGGTGATGCGGGGCAGCCTCGGCGGCTCGCTGTCCGGGCTCTCCTGCAAGGTGGTGCCCACGGTGCCGTCCGGCCCGAGGATCGCCATGTAGAACAGGCCGAACTGCCGGGCGGCGCCGGGCGCGTCCGGGGGGCGGGGCGGGGGCTCGCGGTCGTCGCGCAGCGCCCCGGCGGCCACGCCGAGCTGCCGGTCGATCCGCTCGACGAGGTAGCCGCGCAGCAGCCGCACCGCGAACCCGCCGGTGACCGTGACGGCCACCGTGACCAGCAGCAGGGTTCCCGCCACCAGCCGCAACCACAGCGGGGTGCGCGAAAGCCTCATTGGCGAGGCGCGCGAAGGACGTAGCCGACTCCTCGGAGGGTGTGGATCAGGCGGGGCTCGACCGTGTCGATCTTGCGGCGGAGGTAGGAGACGTACGACTCGACCACGTTGCGGTCGCCGCCGAAGTCGTAGTTCCAGACGTGGTCCAGGATCTGCGCCTTGGACAGCACCCGCCCGGCGTTGACCATGAAGTAGTGCAGCAGCTTGAACTCGGTGGGTGACAGCTTCACCTTCACGCCGGCCCGCCAGACCTCGCGTCCCTCCTCGTCCATCTCCAGGTCGGCCACCTGGAGCCGCGAGGGCAGGCCGAGGTCGGCCCGGGTGCGGCGCAGCACGGCGCGGATGCGCGCCAGCAGCTCCTCCAGGCTGAACGGCTTGGTGACGTAGTCGTCGCCGAGCCCGAGGCCGGTGATCTTGTGCTCGGTGGAGTCCCGCGCGGTGAGGAACAGCACGGGGACCCGGCGGCCCGCCGCGCCGAGCCGGCCCGCCACCGTGAAGCCGTCCATGTCGGGCAGCATCACGTCGAGCAGCACGAGGTCGGGGCGCATCCGCTCCGCGAGCTGCACCGCCTCCCTGCCGTCCGCGGCCGTCACCACGTCGAACCCGGCGTACCGCAACGAGGCGGACAGCAGCTCGCGGATGTTCGGCTCGTCGTCCACGACGAGCAACCGCGCCTCCCTGTTCATGCCACCGCTCACCTGCCGCCTCGGGTACCCGCGCCCCGGCCGGCGATCCCGCCCTGGTTGACGGTGGTGGCGGCCACCGTGCCGTCCGCGCCCCGCTTGCCCTGCACGACGACGGTGCTGCCCGGCTTCAGGTCCTTCACCGCGCCCTCCTTGCTGATCTGTACCTTGGTGTCGCCCGTGGTGGTGACGACGACCAGATCGCCGGTCGCGGTCTCCACGTAGATCTTGCGGCCGTCCACGAGCTTGACCGTGCCGAGCGTCACGTCGCCGAACGCGCCGCCCGCCTGCCCTCCGGCGCCGCCGCGCCCCTGCCCGGGGGCCTGGCCGGGCCCCTGTCCCGCGCCGGGCCCTCCGGCCCTGGCCGCGCCGCCGCCGCGCACCCCGCCGCCCGCCAGTAGAGCCTGGACCGCCCCGGCCCGGCCGTCGCCGCCGAACGTCTTGTGCGCCTGTATGCCGATCACCATGCCGGCCACCAGCAGCACGCCCGCGCCGAGGACCATCGTCAGCCTCGGCGCGCGCCGTGCCCTCGGCCGCGGCGTCAGCTCGGCGTCCAGGTCGCCGCCGAACGGCGAGTCCCGCAACCCGGCGTCCGCGTCCGGCTCCTGCTTTCGCCTGCTCAGACTCATGCTCTCTCCTAGATCCGGTGCCGGTCCGTCACTCGTGCCGCAGCGCCTCGATGGGGCGCAGCTTCGCGGCGCGGTTGGCCGGATAGCTGCCGAAGAACAACCCGATCGCGACCGAGACGCCGAGGGCGAGCACGATCGATCCGGGCACGACGACCGGCTTGAAACCCGCGATGGTGAACGAGCTGCCGATCACCGCGATGATCACGCCGAGGATGCCGCCGACCAGGCTGAGCATGGTCGCCTCGGCGAGGAACTGGCCGAGGATGGCGCCCCGGGGCGCGCCGATGGCCTTGCGGATGCCGATCTCCCTGGTCCGCTCGGTCACCGTCACCAGCATGATGTTGGTGATGCCGATGCCGCCGACCAGCAGGCTGATCGCGGCCACCGCGCCGAGCAGGACGGTGAACGTGCCCGTCACGGTGGCCACCGTCTCCTGCAGCGTGGCCTGATTCTGGATGCGGTAGTCGGCGGCGGCGGTGCCGGTGATGCCGTGCCGCTCGTTCAGCACCGCGGTGATCTCCGCCTGTGCCGCGTCCACCGACGCGGCGTCCTTGGCCTGCACGATGATCTGGCCGAGGGAGCCGAACCCGGTCAGGCTCTGCTGCACGGCGGGCAGCGGCGCGACGGCGATGTCGTCGGCGTCCTGGAAGCCCGCCGAGCCGGCCTCCTTGAGCACTCCCACGACGGTGAACGGCACCCCGGCGACGCCGATCTGCTTGCCGACCGGGTCCACCGAGCCGAACAGGTTCTCCGCCACCGTCTGCCCGATCACGACGACCTTGCGGGCGGCGAGGACGTCGTCGTTGAAGAAGTACGACCCCTTGGCGATCGGCTTGTTGGACGCCTCGAAGTAGCTGGGGTACGTGCCGACGAGCTGCCCGATGGAGTGGCTCGCCCCCTGGTAGGTCGCGGTCTGGGACTGCGCGCTCACCACCGGGGAGACGCTCTTCACCGAGGGGGCGTTGGCGGTGTCGGCCAGCGCCCTGGCGTCGGCGAGGCTCAGGTCCTTGGCCTGGGTACGGGGGCCGGCGGCCTGCTGGGACCGGCCCTCCGCCGCGCCGCCCGCGACGCCGCCTCCTCCTGGTCCCACGCCGCGCTGGTTGAAGGACTCCATCACGGTCAGCGTGTTGGCGCCGAGGCGCTGGATGTTCTCCTGGATCGTGCGCGAGGTGCCCTCGCCCACCGCGACCAGCAGGATGACCGCCGCGACGCCGATGAGGATGCCCAGCGTGGTGAGGGCGCTGCGCATCTTGTTGGCCGTCAGGCCGCGCACCGCGAACCGCATGACCTCAAGGGCGTTCATCTGCCCGCTCCCCCGCCGGGGTGTCCCGGCTCGTCGCCGAAGTAGCCGGCCTGCTCGAAGTGGCGCGGCGGCGGGTCCTCCACCTCGGCCTGGCGGCGGTCCTCGACCACCTGGCCGTCCACCAGGCGGACCACCCGCTTGGCGTGGGAGGCCACGTCGTCCTCGTGGGTGATGAGCACGATGGTCCTGCCGCTCGCGTTCAGGCCGTCCATGATGCGCAGCACCTCGGTGGTGGACGCGGTGTCGAGGTTGCCGGTCGGCTCGTCGGCGAGCAGCAGGGACGGCGCGGTGACCAGCGCCCTGGCGATGGCGACCCGCTGCTGCTGCCCGCCGGACAGCTCGTTCGGCTCGTGGTGCACCCGGTCGGACAGCCCCACCTGGTCCAGCGCGGCCAGGGCGCGGCGGCGGCGCACGGCCGCGCCCACCCCGCCGTACGCCAGAGGCAGCTCGACGTTGGCCAGGGCGCTCATCCTCGGGATCAGGTTGAACGACTGGAACACGAAGCCGATCTTCCGGTTGCGCAGGATCGAGAGCTGCCGCTCGTCCAGCACGCCGACGTCGGTGCCGTCGACGTGGTAGGTGCCGTCGGTGGGGATGTCCAGGCAGCCGAGGATGTTCATCAGCGTCGACTTGCCCGAGCCGGACGCGCCCATGATGGCCACGTAGTCCCCGTGCCGGACCGTGAGGGACACCCCGCGCAGGGCGCGCACCGCGGTGTCCCCCGTGCCGTACGTCTTGGTGACCGCGCGGACCTCCAGCACCGGGGCCGTCTCCTGGAGCGTGACGGTCACCTGCCGCCACCGCCACCGCCGCCGCCGAGGCGGAAGCCGCCGCCACCGGGGAAGCCTCCGCCCGGGAAGCCGTTCTGCAGGCCGCCACCCGTGCCAGCGGCCGTGCGCACCACCTGGTCGCCCTCGGCCAGCCCGGACGTGATCTCGGTGGTGCCGTCGCCCCGCACGCCGACCTCCACGCGGGTGGGGATCCTCTGGCCGTTCTTGTAGACCGTGACGGTGTTCTGCCCGCCGGCCGTGGTGATCGCCGAGGTGGGCACGGTGAGGACGTCGTCCGCCTTGTCGACCACCACCTGCACGCTGGTGGTCTGGCCGAGCCGCACCGTCTTCGGGACGTCGGTCAGCGAGATCGTCACCGCGTACTGCACCACGTTGTTGCTGGTCTGGGCTACGGGGTCGATCAGCGTGACCTTCCCGCCCGCGGAGACGCCCGGCAGCGCGTCGAAGCTCACCGTTGCGGGCTGGCCGGTCTTCAGCTTGGTGACGTCCGACTCGGTGAAGTCCCCCACGACCCGCAGCCTGCCGACGTCCGCGATGTCGATGAACCCCCCGGACGACGTCCCGGTGCTCCCCGAGCCGCTCCCGGTTCCGCCCGTGGCCCCGCTGCCGGACCCGCCGGCCCCGCTGGATCCGCTGGATCCGCTGGATCCCGACGACCCGCCGCCGACCGTGCCGTTCACCGCCGTGACGGTCCCCGCGAACGGTGCCTTGATGACGGTGCCGGTCAGGGTCCGCTGGGCCTCGCGGTAGGAGTTCCTCGCCTGGATGTACTGCGAGTACCCCTGCGCCGTCGAGGTGTCCCCGTCCTCCGCCGCGTCGAGGCTCGCCCGCGCGGCGTCCACGGCCTCCCTGGCGGCGGTGTCGTCCACCCGGGCGAGGATCTGGCCCTTGGAGACCTTGTCCCCCTCGTCCACGTAGATCTTCTCGACCGTCCCGCTGGTCCCGAAGCTCAGCGACCGCGTCCTCGCGCTCTCCACCGCCCCGGCCGCGGACACCGCCGAGATGACACTCCCGCGGGCGACCGTGGCGGTCTGCGGCGCGACCTCCCCCGACGCCCCCCCTCTCAAGGAGGCGAAGGCGACACCCGCACCGCCCACCAGCAACACCGCCAGCACGCCGTTCACGATCAGCGCCCTGCGCTTCGTCGACAACTTCACGACACCAGAGCCTGGCCCACCCCGCTTGGACCAACCTCCGCCGTCCCTGAAGGTTTCCTGACAACCTCCGCCCGCCCCGCGCCATTTACAGGAAACTCTCAGGCACGGCTGAGCTGGGAGTGACATGGGGTCAGCAGTATGGGCGCCATGAGCTTGAGCACCGTGCCGACCGTCGTGCGGATCGGAGCGCTGGCGCTGGCCGGGATCGTCCTGGCCGGGGCCGGGATGGTCTACGCCGGGGACGGGACCAGCCCCGCGACGCCGATCGAACTGGCCGCCGCGCGGCGGGGAACGGTGGTCAGCGAGGTCTCCGCGGCGGGCTCCACAGTGGACACCGGGGTCCGGGACCTGGCCTTCGGGGCGTCCGGCGCCGTGGAGAAGGTGTATGTCGAGCCCGGCGAGAAGGTCAAGAAGGGCCAGGTCCTGGCCCGCATCGACGACACCGAGGCTCAGGAGAGCCTCACCGCCGCCAAGGCGGCCCTCGCGGCGGCCGAGGAGACCCGGGACGACATCGCGGCGGGCAGGAGCGCTTCCGGGGGTGCTTCCGGCGCGGGGCAAGGTGGCGGAAGTGGGGCCGGCTTGGGCGGGTCCGGCTCTGGCGGGTCCGGCTCTGGCGGGTCCGGCTCGGGAAACGGTTCCGGGTCGGGTGGCGGCTCAGGGAACGGGGGCCGCAACGGTGGAGGGGCCGGTGCGCCGACCGGGCGCCCGTCCGGGAGCGCTCCGGCGTGTACGCCCACGCCGTCCGCCAGTCCCCGGCCGACAGGCTCCGGCCGCCCGGATCCCACGCCGACGCCGTCGGCGAGTGACGGCACCAGGCCGCCGATCGAGTTCACCATCGCACCCCGTTCGGTGAAGCTCGCCGCCCTGGAGGAGCCGATCACCGCCTCCTCGGCGCCTGGCGACCTCGCCACCACCACGGCCCCCCCGTCCCCCACACCGACGCCGTCCCCCACACCTACGGCGAGCCGTACACAGAAGCCGGTCCCCACTCGTACGGCCACGCCGACGCCCAAGCACACGTCCACGCCCACCCCCAAGCGGACCCCCCAGGTGGAGCGCCCGCCCGCCACCGTGTCCAGGTCGTCCAGCCCGGAGACACGCGGGGACGCGACGGCCACACCGTCCCGCAAGCACAGAACTCCTTCAGGACGAAAGCCGACCGCTTCCCCGTCCCCGACGACATCTCCGACCGCCTCCCCGTCTCCGACGGCGTCCCCCGACCCGTCGCCCACGGCCAGTCCGTCGCCGACCCGGACGCGGTGGCCGCATCCCACCGGGAAACCGTCGCCGACGGTGAGCACGCCGCCTGTCCCCCCGACGCCCACCGGATCGCCGGAGCCGACCGGGAGACCGACGGACTGTGCGCCGCCGCAGGGCGGCCCCCCGACCGCCGCTCCGACCGGGAGGCCCGGTGGCGGCCCGCCGCAGGGCGGGCGAGGGTTCGGGAGAGGTGGCGGCCAGGGAGGCGCGGGCCGCGGCGGAGGGCAGGCGATCACCACGGTGGCGCAGGCCGAGGCCGAGGTGGCCAAGGCGAAGACGACGTTGCGGGCAGCCGAGGACGCCGTGGCCGGGGTCAGGATCAAAGCACCCACCGCGGGCACGATCCTCACCGTGGCCGGCACCGTAGGAGAGACCGCCACGGCCGCGACGGCCTTCATCACGCTGGGAAACCTGGACGAACTCCAGGTGAAGGCCCTGTTCTCCCAGACCGACGTAGGGCTTCTCAAGCTCGGCCAGCACGCCTCAGTGGGCCTGGCCACCCGCCTCGGGGCCCGCTACGAGGGAACCGTGACGCACATCGACGTCACCGCGACCACCACGAACCGTCTCGTCCAGTACGGCGTGCTGATCTCCTTCACCCCCCAGCCAAAGGGCCTGATACTAGGCCAGACCGCCACCGTCCAGGTGACCGTCGGCGAAGCCGAGGACGCCGTCTACGTCCCGGCCCAAGCGGTAACGACCCGCCCCGACGGCACCACCACCGTCCTGACCCGTAATGGCACCACAACCGTCCAGCGCCCGGTAGAGATAGGCGTCCGCGGCGACCGCTACGTAGAGATCCGCTCCGGCCTCTCCGAAGGCGACCAGATCGAACTCCCCACAAGCACCACCTCAAACGGCTTCCCCAGCGAGGGCTTCCCCGGCCTCTAATCCCCCAGGGGCACAAAGCGCCCGGCTGTACCCCGCTCACGCGTCAACCCGGTCAGCGGCAACCTCGGCGAGCACGATGCGGTCCATGGCCGTATCCGTTGCGCCCGCTCACGCGCGGTGGCGGGTCGCGGGCTGGGTGAGAGTCGCTCAAAAAAAAGACAGCGCCGAAGGCACCATTTTCGGGGCGGTTGATGATGAGGGTGGATGAGCGGCGCCGAGGGGCTAGGGGGAAGCGGGGGTGTCCGGGTGGAGGTCGGGGGTTAGGGGGAGGGTTATTCGGAAGGTGGAGCCGGAGCCGGGGGTGGTTTTCAGGGTTGTGGTGCCGTTGTGGGCGGTGGTCAGGGCGGCGACTATTGCGAGGCCTAGGCCGGTGCCGCCGGAGTCGGGGGAGCGGGTGCGGGAGGGGTCGGCGCGGTAGAAGCGTTCGAAGACGCGGTCGGCTTCGGCGGGGGTGAGGCCGGGTCCCTTGTCGGTGACCTCCATATAGGCGTGGGGGCCGGTGGTGCCGAGGCGGACCGTGACGGGGGTGCCGGTGGGGGTGTGGGTCAGGGCGTTGTTGAGGAGGTTGGCGAGGATCTGGCGGAGGCGGATCTCGTCGCCGGGGACGATGGGGGCGACCTCGCCGGTGACCTCCAGGGCGATCTCGCGGTCGGGGGCGAGGATACGGGTGTCCTGGACGGCCTCGACGGCCAGCGCGAGCAGGTCCACCGGCCGTACGGTCAGCGGGCGCTGCTGGTCCAGCCGGGCGAGCAGGAGCAGGTCTTCCACCAGGACGCCCATCCGGGCGGCGGCTTCCTCCACGCGGCGCATGAGGCGGGCGGGGTCGCCCGCGGGGTTCTGGCGGTAGAACTCGGCGAAGCCCCTGATCGAGGTGAGCGGGGTGCGCAGCTCGTGGGAGGCGTCGGCGATGAACCGGCGCATGCGTTCCTCGGAGGTGCGGGCCGCCGCCTCGGACACCTCGCGGGCGCGGAACGCGGTCTCGATCTGGGCGAGCATGCCGTTCAGCGACGAGGCGAGGCTGCCGACCTCGGTGCGGGGGTCCGCGTCGGGTACCCGCCGGGCGAGGTCCCCGGCGGCGATGGCGGCGGCCGTGTGCTCCATCTCGACGAGGGGACGCAGGCTTCTGCGCACGATGACGACGCCGACCACGGCGAGGATCACCATGACCACCCCGCCGCCGAGTAGCTCGGTCAGCGCGAGCCGCGTGGTGATCTGGTCGACCGAGGACAGGTCGATCGCGATGAGGACGCTGCCCTCGCCGTTCACCGTGACGACCCGGGTCCGCCAGCTCCCGCCGCCCGACTCCGCGGGCACCGTCACGGCCTCCCGGGCCGGGACGTCCGGGCCGGGCAGGGTGGGCCCCGGCAGCTTCTCGGCCTCCACCCCGGCCAGGGCCGCGAGCACCTTGCCGTCCGGTCCACGCACCTGGATCAGCCCGTTGGGCGGCACCCGCGACCCGGGCCCGGCGCCCCGGACCAGGGACCGGCCGACGTCCCGGGTGAACATGCCGAGCTGCTGGTCGATCCGGTCCACCAGATACCCGCGCAGCACGGACACGCTGCTGACCCCGATGCCCGCGAGCGCGATCGCCACCAGCGCCAGCAGCGCGGCGATCAGCTGCACCCGCAGCGGCGTCCGCCGCACCACGACGGACGGCTTGACCCGCGCCGGTATCCGCGCGGCCACGGCCCGCAGCCCCGCGACCCGCCGGCCCACGACGGCGGCCACCCGGGCGGGGCTCACGTCACCGGCGGCATGCGCAGGACGTAGCCGACGCCGCGCAGGGTGTGGATGAGGCGGGGCGTGGTGTTGTCGATCTTGCGGCGTAGCACGGAGACGTACGACTCGACGATGCCGGCGTCGCCCCGGAAGTCGTAGTCCCACACGTGGTCGAGGATCTGCGCCTTGGACAGCACCCGCCCGGCGTTCGCCATGAAGTACCGCAGCAGCTTGAACTCGGTGGGCGACAGCGGGACCACGGTGCCGCGCCGCCACACCTCGTGGCTCTCCTCGTCGAGCTCGATGTCGGCGAAGGTCATCCGGGGCGGCGGCACCATCGGGTCCCCGGCGGTGCGGCGCAGCACGGCCCGGATGCGGGCCACGACCTCCTCCAGGCTGAACGGCTTGGTCACGTAGTCGTCCCCGCCGAGGGTGAGACCCCGGATCTTGTCCTCGGTGGCGTCCCGCGCGGTGAGGAACACGACGGGGGTGTGCGCGCCGCCGCCGCGCAACCGGCGTACGACGTCGAACCCATCCATGTCGGGCAGCATGACGTCGAGCACGATCAGGTCGGGACGGTGACGCTGGGCGGCCGCGACCGCGTCGGCCCCGTTGGACGCCGGGTGCACCTCGAACCCGGCGAAGCGCAGGCTGGCGGCGAGCAGCTCCAGGATGTTCGGGTCGTCCTCGACGATCAGCAGTCGGGCTTCTGGCACATCGGTCACGCACCCTATAGTGACCCCGTTCACCTCAGGCCGGGATAAAACCCATGATGTGCCGCGCGATGGCCATGCTGGACGTGGCCGCAGGTGAGGGCGCGTTGCGCACCAGGACAACCGGCCCGTGCACGTCCACCACGAAGTCGTCCACGAGGCTCCCGTCCCGCCCCACGGCCTGCGCCCGCACCCCGCCCTCGGTCCGCACCAGGTCGGCCCCGGTCAGCGACGGCACGTACCGGCTGACGGCGGACACGAACGCCCGCTTGGCGACCGAGCCGTACACCTCGGCGACGCCGGTGCGCCAGTGCCGGGCGGCCAGCCGCCGGGTGCCCGGCCAGGTCACGATGTCGCGCAGGTCGCGAAGGGACACGTCGCGCCAGCGGTAGCCCTCGCGGGCGAGCGCCAGGACGGCGTTCGGCCCGGCCAGCACCTCGCCGTCGATCCGCCGGGTGAGGTGCACGCCGAGGAAGGGGTAACGGGGGTCGGGCACCGGGTAGACGAGCCCGCGCACCAGGTCCTTGGCGTGCCCGGCCAGCCGGTAGTACTCCCCGCGGAACGGCACGATGCGCACCTCCCCGGCCCCTCCGGCCATGGCGGCGACGGCGTCGGAGCTCAGGCCCGCGCAGCAGACCAGCCGGTCGAACGTCAGCCGGCTCGTCCCCGCCAGCACCTGGACGCCGCCCGCGGTCTCGCGCACCGCGCGGACCGGGTGCGCCAGCCGCACCGAGCCGCCGAGGTCGGCCAGGTCGCGGGCGAGGCGGCGGGCGATGGCCGGGAAGTCGGCGATGGCGGTGCGCGGGGAGTGGACGGCGGCGACGCCGACGGCGTTCGGCTCGACCTCGCGCAGCCCGATCGCGTCGAGCTCGGCGATGTCGGGCACGCCGTTCTGCCTGGCGCGCTCGGCGATGCGCCTGAGCCCGGCCCGCTCGGCGTGGGTGGAGGCGATGACGAGCTTGCCGACCTCCTCGTACGGCAGGTCGTGCTCGGCGCAGTACTCCCGCAGCATCGCGACGCCGTCCCGGCACAGCCGCGCCTTGAGCGAGCCCGGGGTGTAGTAGAGGCCCGCGTGCACCACTCCGCTGTTGTGCCCGGTCTGGTGGGCGGCGACGCGGTCTTCCTTGTCGAGCACGGTGACCGTGGCGCCGCGCGCGGCGAGTTCGCGCGCCACCGCCAGTCCCACGATGCCCGCGCCGACGACCCCGATTCGCATGCTCACATAGGGAAATCTCCCATGGTTTGCCCGCGGTGCGCCACACGGCGGTGCCCCTACCGCCCCGATCGCTACAAACCGCAACAGACGTGACTTTAAGCTCTTTAAGCTTTCGAACAGACATTCGGGTAGGATTTTCCTGTGTACCTGCCACCCGGATGGCCACCGGAGGTCCGCCCGCCGGGCAGCCCGGACTGGGAGGGCTCCGCGGTGGCCTGGCTGCTCGACGCCGTGCCGCCCGACTACCGCGCCTACGGCGTGCTGCGGCGGCACCCGCTCGCGCTGGCCCGGATGGCGCGGCACCACGTCAACGCCATGGTCGAGGCGGCCCGCACCGGGTACCGCGGCGCCGCGGTGGACCTGAAGGACCATCTGCCGCCGCACGCCATCGAGGCGGTCCTGGCGACCTACCGCAGGGAGGGCCCCCGGCTCGTCGAGCTGGCGGAGGCGGTGGAGCTGGTCGAGCGGGCGCTGCGCGGCGAGCCGTTCACGCCGCGCATGGACACGTCAGGAAATAGGAGATCCCCCAGGTAAAAGCCTCGGATCCTCCGGCTCAAGAGTCTTCCCCGGCCCACGGCCACGCGTCCGAGCAGGGCATTAGATCGACCGGCACGCCGACATGATCCGTACAGGTGTTCCGGCGCGCCCCCGCCCCGGACCCCTCCGGGGCGGCCCGCCGATCGAGGGGAAATCCGTGATCAATCGCCATGCTCTGGCTTCCCTGCCGAAGCGTGTCCTCCTTCTCACCGCCGCCGCCTCCCTGGCGGCCGTCCCGGGCCTCGCGCTCGGCGGCCCGGCACAGGCGCGCAGCCTCCCCGCGGCCGAGCTCCCGCCGCGGCCCGCCTGCCTGCTCGGCAACGGCGGCTACGAGATGCCCGGCCCGCTGACGGGCCCGGGCAACCAGACGACCCACGTCCCCGGCTGGAGGACCACCTCCGCCGACGGCGTCGTCGAACTGTGGGGCCCGGGCAACGCGGACGCCAACGGCGGCGTCGAGGTGCCCGCGGACTCCGGCGGGCAGTTCGCCGAGCTGAACGGCACCCAGGCCTCCACCCTCTACCAGGACGTGGTGACCCATCCCCGGACCATCCTGGTGTGGCGGGTGGCGCACCGGGCGCGCGGCACCGCCCCCGAGCAGATGGACGTGATCCGGGTGCGGGTCGGCGCGCCGGGCGCCACGACGGCGCAGGTCCCGCTCGGCCGGCGCACCCCGGACATCGCGGACGGCGGCACCGAGTGGGGCCACCACGTCGGGCTGTACCGCGTGCCGCGCGGCCAGCGGATCACCCGGATCGCCGTCGAATCGGTCTCCTCGGCCGGCGGCCCGACGTACGGCAACTTCGTCGACTCGATCTCGGTCGCCTGCACCCGCCCCTGCCCGAGGAAGGTGCGGCTCCAGCGTCGCGGCTGCGACATCCTCGGCGTCCCGCTGCCCCAGGCCCCGTCCGTCCTCCCGGCCGGCCCGGCCGTGATCCCGCGGCCGGCCGGAGGGCCGCTGCCCCGCACGGGCCCCATGGGGAGCTGATCAGCTCACTGGGCGCGGCGGGCGATGATCGCGATGATGCCCGTCGCGCCCAGCGCGATGCCGAGCCACAGGGCGATGAGCCCGCCCGGCACCCCGCGGTCGGTGTCCGGCTCCGTGTGCCGCACCAGGGCGCCGCCGGCCGCGCCGGTCGGCCGGGGGGCGGGGGTGGGCACGGGGTCGGCGGTGAGGCGGCGCGGGGCCGCCTGCGCGGGCAGCGGCACCTCGTACACCGGGCTGTTGACGCCCTCGCTGCCGGTGAGCAGGGATTTGCCGTTCCGGGTGTAGGCGATCGACTCAGCCTGGCGCAGGGACGGCATGGTGACCCGGGAGATCAGCTCCCCCGGCGCCCGGTACAGCGACGCGGAGAGGTAGGTGCGGATCACGAAGCTCGACCCGTCGGGCGCGTACGCCGCGTCGGTCGCCATGATGGGCGCGGGCCCGACCCGCCGCAGGATGTTGACGCGGTCGGTGCGCAGCCTGGCCGGCGCCTGGTAGATCGAGCCGGAGAACTCCTTGCTGATCACGTACAGCCGCCCGGTGCGGGGATGCACCATGATCCCCTCGGCGTTGCGCCCGCCGTCCTTGTACCGGAAGCGGTACCGGGTGGCCTGGAGCGTCGCGTCGCGCAGGTTCCTCGGCTCGGGCACCCTGTAGATCGAGTAGTCGGCCCAGGCGCCGTTGAGGTTGTCCCCGATGTCGGCGAACCACAGCACGCCCTGCCGGGTCGCGGGGTCGACCGACACGGCCATGGCCTCCCAGTCACGGGCCTGTGCCCCGGCCACGGTGAACGCCGCCCGGGTGCGCCCGTCGGTGCCGACGGCGAAGAACATCGGCTGCGCGCCGCTGTCGTTGTGGGTGTAGACGACGCCGCGGTGGGTGGGCGAGACGGCGAGGCCGCTGGACTCGGTGATGCGGGCGTCCTTGAAGCGGAACAGCAGCTTCTCCGCCGCCGCGGCCGGACGCCTCTCGCTCCCCGCCGCGGCCGGACGCCCCGCGCTTCCCGCCGCCGCGGGCGCGGCAGGCGCCAGCACCAGCGCCAGGACCGCCAGGACCCGTGCCGCGTTCACCAGCCGTTTGCTCCCCACCCGCTCATCATGCCCCGGCGCGCTCCGCGCCGCGCCGGGGCGCGGGTGCGGGTTCCGGCCCGACTTTGGATAGGACCGGTCTGCGTGCGGCGGAAATCACCCCCCGGGGCTGTGCTGGAGTGCACTCCAGGTTCCTAGGGTGGAGGTATGGAGTACACGCATCTCGGACGCGCCGGCATCTCCGTGAGCCGACTGTGCCTCGGCACCATGAACTTCGGGCCGGAGACCTCGGAAGAGGACTCCTTCGCGATCATGGACAGGGCTCACGAGCTGGGCATCAATTTCTTCGACACGGCGAACGTCTACGGATGGAAGAAGGGTGAGGGGGTCACCGAGCAGATCATCGGGCGGTGGTTCGCCCAGGGGGGCGGCCGCCGCGAGAAGACGGTCATCGCCACCAAGCTCTACGGCTCGATGGGCGACTGGCCGAACGACAACCTGCTGTCGGCGCTGAACATCCGCCGCGCCTGCGACGCGTCGCTGAAGCGGCTGCAGACCGACTACATCGACCTGTACCAGATGCACCACGTCGACAGGAACACCCCGTTCGACGAGGTCTGGGAGGCGATGGAGGTCCTCCGCCAGCAGGGCAAGATCATCTACGCCGGGTCGTCCAACTTCGCCGGATGGCACATCGCCAAGGCGCAGGAGACGGCCGCGCGCCGCGGCTTCGGCGGCCTGGTCTCCGAGCAGTCGCACTACAACCTGCTCACGCGGACGGTGGAGCTCGAAGTGCTCCCCGCCTGCGACGACTACGGCATCGGCGTGATCCCGTGGAGCCCGCTCGGCGGCGGCCTGCTCGGCGGCGTGCTCCGCAAGATCGACAAGGGCCGCTCGGCCTCGGAGCACATGCTGAGCGAGCTGGAGAAGCACCGCGACAAGATCGAGCGGTACGAGGCGCTCTGCGACGAGCTCGGCGAGGACCCTGCCAACGTGGCGCTCGCCTGGCTGCTCAAGCAGCAGGCCGTGACCGGCCCGATCATCGGCCCGCGCACCGCCGAGCAGCTCGACGGCAGCCTGCGCGCCCTGGAGATCGAGCTGGACGAGAAGGCGCTCGCCCGGCTGGACGAGATCTTCCCCGGCCCCGGCGGCACCGCCCCGGAGGCCTACGCCTGGTAGGGATCGTCGGACGCGGGAGCCATGGCCTCGGCCATGGCTCCTCGCCGTCTCAGCGCAGCAACGCGCCGGCGACGACGATGAGCACCAGCAGCGCGAGCACGAGGGGCAGCAGCCAGCGGCGGGGACGGTCCACGCTTCAGGAGCCTAGCGGCGTCCGGTCAGTGGCCACGCATCCACGGGCTCGTACCGCACGTGCGGCCCGAGGTGGCTGCTGATCAGGTGCACGGCGTCCGCGGGCCACGGCGTGCCTTCGAACGACGCGAGCGACTCGACCAGTTCCCGCACGTCCGGGCCGGTGCGCGCCCGGCCGAGGGTCAGGTGGGGGTGGTACGGCCTGCGTTCGGGCTCCCTGGCGCCCGCCCGGTGCGCGCCCGCGGCGAGCGAGGCGGCCAGCTTGGGCAGGACGGTCCCGCCGCCGCGCACGCCGCACCACAGGACGTTCGCCCGGGTGGCCGAGGGGAAGGCGCCCGCCCCGGCGAACGCGAGCGTCATCGGGGGGTAGCGGCCCGCGGCCCGTGCCAGCCGGGTCGTGAGCGACGGCAGCGCGCGCTCGGGCACCTCGCCGAGGAACGCCAGCGTGACGTGCCACAACTCGGGGGCGATCCAGCGCAGCTCCGGCCACCGGTCCCCGACGGACCGGACGGCCCCGGCCACCTCAGCGAGCGCCTCCCGGGGAGGCGACAACGCCACGAACAACCGCACCCTGCGTCCTTCCCGCGGCGAACCTGGTCAGCAGCATCGCGAGCCCGATCCCGACCAGGCACATGACCCCGCAGATCACCATGCCGAGGCGGGGCCCGGCCAGCTCGCCGATCCAGCCGATCAGCGGCGCGCCGATCGGGGCTCCGCCGGTGAACACCAGCACATAGATTCCCATGACCCGGCCGCGCATCTCCGGCGACGCCGCGAGCTGGACGGTGGAGTTGGCGGTGGTGTTCGTGGTGATCATCGCGATCCCGGCCGGGACCAGCAGGAACAGGAAGGGCAGGTAGCCGGGCGCGAGCCCGGCGGCGATCTCCGCGAAGCCGAACGCGATGGCGCCGCCGATCAGGAACCGCCGGTCCGGGCGGCCCCGCCGCGCGGCCAGCAGCGCGCCGCCGAGGGCGCCGATCGCGAAGGCGCTGGACGCCACGCCGAACGACGACGCGCCCTGGCCGAACACCTGCTTGGCCATCACCGCGATGCTCATCGTGAAACTGGTGGCGAACATCGCGACGAACGCCACCAGCAGGATCGGCATCAGCAGCTCGGGGCGGCGCCACACGTACCGCAGGCCCTCGCGCAGCTGACCCTTCGCGCGGGCGACCCGCTCGGGGGTGCGCAGCTCGGACGTGCGCATCACGGACAGGCCCGCGATCACCGCGGCGAACGACGCCGCGTTCAGCAGGAAGATGGGGCCGGTGCCGCCCATGGCGTAGATCAGCACACCGGCGACGGCCGGGCCCACGACCCGGGCGAGGTTGAAGGTGGAGCTGTTCAGCGCGATCGCGTTGGAGAGGTCGGCGCGGCCCACCATCTCGACCACGAACGACTGCCGGGTGGGCACCTCGACGCAGGAGACCGTGCCGAGCAGGAAGGCCATCACGTAGACGTGCCACACCTGCGCGTGCCCAGTGACGGTGAGCAGGCCGAGCGTCAGCGACAGCACACCCATCAGCGACTGCGCCACCATGAGCAGCGGGCGCTTGGAGTAGCGGTCGGCGAGCACGCCGCCCCACAGCCCGAACAGGCCGATCGGGAGGAACTGGAGTGCGGTGGTGACGCCGAGGGCGGCCGAGCTGCCGTGGGTGAGCTCCAGGACCAGCCAGTCCTGGGCGGTGCGCTGCATCCAGGTGCCGACGTTGGAGATGACGCTGCCGGAGACGTACAGCCGGTAGTTGTGGTTGCGGAGCGACCGGAACATCCCGCCCGTGTCCCCGCCGAGCGGCCTGGCCCCCCGGGTCTCGGTGGCCTGCAGCTCGGCGAGCTCGGCCTCCTGGACCTCGTCCTGCTCGCGGACCCGCCCGGCGGCGGGCCTGGCAGGTTCCGGAGGGTCTGCGCTCTCTCCGTCCACACCCTGTGGAGAGGTCACATCTGCGAGAGCTTTTCCAGAATGGGCGCCGCGGCCCGCAGCGTCGCCCGTTCCTCCGGCGTCAGTTCCTTCAGCCGGTGGACGAGCCACGCCTCCTTGCTCCGGCGCTCCTGCGCCAGCAGCGTGTGGCCGGCCTCCGTCACGCTCACGGTCACCTGACGCCGGTCGGTCGGGTGCGGAGTCCGCGCGAGCAGGCCCCGTTCCTCCAGCGCGGCGATCACCCTGGTCATCGAAGGCGGCTGCATCTTTTCGTACTCGGCGAGCTCGCCAGGGGTTATTCCGGAATGGCGTTCGACGGCCGCGAGTGTCGCGAGCTGGGTGGGCGTCAGCGTGCTGGCTCCGGCCTGCCGCCGGAGCCGCCTGCTCAGCCGCGCCAGGGAGACGCGCAGGGCGGACGCCAGTCCGGGGTCGCTGCGCAGGCCCGAGCGGCTTGCGATCTTGGGATTCGTTAGCATGAGTCATTACCTTTGCTAACTATATGGGCCACGTCGTAATTCCTGGGATCCGGGGGTCAATTCAGGCCCGACGCGGCCGGGGCGGGAGTGAGGTCCGTACCGGCCTTCTCGGGGGCGCGCATGGTGCGTACTTCCCGGGAAAGCAGGGTGAATGCGGCGGAGAGCACCATCAGTGCCGCGGCGCCGTACTGCGTGGCCGCCAATCCCACACGGTCGGCCAGCGGCCCCGCGACCAGAGCGCCGAGGGGCATGGCCATGACCGAGCCCAGCGCGTCGTAGGCGGAGACCCTGGCCAGCTTCTGCTGGGGGATGTTGCGGGCCAGCGCGACGCTCCACTGCACCACCATGATCTCCATGATGACGCCGAGGAGCAGCGCGGTGACACAGACCACCGCGAGCGGCCAGCGCGCCGCCAGCGACAGCGGCGAGATCGCCATGGCCCCGCCGATGCACACCACGACCAGCATCGGCCGTTTCGGGGTGAAGCGCAGGGAGAGCAGGCCGCCGAGGATCAGCCCCGCCGCCTCCGCCGCCATGATCGTCCCCCAGGCGGCCGGCCCGCCGAGATGGGCCTTGGCCACCGCCGGGCCGAGGACCTGGAAACCGCCGTACCAGGCCGACAGCGTCACGGCGAACTGCAGCACGATCGCCCAGAGCCAGGTGTGGCTGACGAACTCCGACCACCCTTCCCGCAGCTCGCGGACCATCCCCGTGCCCGGCACCCGTTCACCCGCACCGGCCCGGATGCCCAGCAGCAACGGGATGGTGCCGAACAACCCGATCCCGCACACCGTCATCGCCCATCCCGGCCCCACCACCGCCACGACGACCCCGGCGACGGCCGCCCCGCCCATCTGCGCGAGGTTCATCGCGAGCCTGCTGACGGCGTTCGCCTCCTGGAGCAGCTCGCCCGGCACGATCCGCGGCAGCAGCGCCTGCGAGGCCGGCCAGAACGCCGCCATCCCCACGCCTGTGAGCGTCTCCAGCACGATCATGTGCCACAGCACCGCGTGCCCCGTGAGCACCAGCAGCCCCAGGCCGCCCTCGCTGACGGCGATCAGCACGTTCGCCGCGATGATCACCCGCTGCGGCGGGAACCGGTCCGCGAACACCCCGGAGATCAGCGTGAACACCAGCGACGGCGCGATCTGGGCCGCCAGCACGTACGACAGGTCGGCGGTGGACCCCGTGAGGTCCAGCACCGCGAACGACACCCCGACCAGCGAGAACGCCGCCGCGGCGGGCGCCAGCAGCCGGTCCGCCAGCAACAGCCGGAAGTCCCGGATCATGAGCACGGGAAAACGGCGTCCCAGGCCGAACATGACTACCGTCCGATCAGCGCCTCGTTACAAAACGGGCGAATAGACACGAAGAAGGCCTCATAGGAGGGCTCTCGACGCTAAGCCATCCACCCGGGCGCCAGCAATCCCTTTTCAGCGGGCCAGGCCCGTGAGGAGGGCGGCGAGGCCGTGGTGGAACTCCTCGTCCGGCGGGATCGGGCGGGCCGTGCGGGCCGTCTCCGCCAGCAGGGGATAGTCGTCGGGCGAGAGGGCGGTCATGACGGCGGTGCCGGGGCCGGCCAGCGAGCCGAGGTGCTGCATCTGCAGCGAGCCGACGGTGTGGGCGAGGACGGCGCGCAGCGCCAGGACCCTGGGCCTTCCCGTGAAGCCCGCCGCGGTGAGGACGGTGAGGACGGCCTCCGTCCAGCGGTGCAGGCTCAGCGAGGTGTGGCGGTGGGTCATGGTGAGGGGGACGACCTCGGGGTGGGCGCCGACCGCCGCCCTGACGCGGTCCACCAGGGCCGTCACCTGGGCCTGCCAGGGGAGGCCGGGCGGAGGGGTGATGTCGACCTCGGCCAGGACCAGCTCGACGACCAGGCCTTCCAGCTGGTGGCGGTCGGTGACGTAGCGGTAGAGGGACATGGTGGCCATGCCGAGCTCGGTGGCCACGGCGCGCATGGAGAGGGCCCCGAGGCCGTCGCGGTCGATGACGGCCAGGGCGGCGGTCGCGAGGGCGGTGTGGGTCAGCGAACGCGGGCGGGGCACGGGTTGACAGCGTACAGCATACGCTCATAGCGTTCGTAGGCGTACATCGCACGCTTACGAATGGAGGGCCTGTCATGGCCAGAGGCGTTCGGGGGAAGCAGATCGCGGCGGGTGACGTGATCGCGGGGCGGGAGCTGCGCGCCGTCACCGGGGAGACGGTGCCGGTCCCGGATCCGGGACGGATGATCCACATGCAGTTCCGGCGCTTCGCGGGGTGCCCGGTGTGCAACCTGCACCTGCGGACGGTGGTGGCGCGGCACGAGGAGATCGAGGCGGCCGGGGTGCGGGAGGTCGTGATGTTCCACTCCCCGGCGCAGGAGCTGCTGCCGCACGTGGACGACCTGCCGTTCGCGGTCGTCGCCGACCCCGGCAAGGAGCTGTACACCGAGTTCGGCGTCGAGTCCGCCCGCCGGGCCCTGCTCGACCCCCGCGCCTACGGCCCCATCGTCTGGGGCGTCCTGCGCGACCTCGGCCCGGTCCTGCGCGGCCGCCGTCCCCTGCCGGCGCCGAAGCAGCCCAACGGACGCCTCGGCCTGCCCGCCGACCTGCTCATCGCCCCCGGCGGCCGCGTCCTCGCCGCGTACTACGGCTCCCACGCCTACGACCAGTGGTCCGTCGGCCACCTGCTGACCCTCGCCCGCACCCACCAGGACGTCCTTTCCTCCTGACCGTCCCGGGGTCCTGGCCTCACATCGGGCCGGGAGCCAGGGCCCGTCCGCCGCCGAAGGCCTTCTCGCGGCAGTCGTCCTGGATGTCCTGGAGGTCCACGTCCTCGCCGGGCAGACTGTCCAGGGTCCAGGAGACGTCGCCCGGGTCCGAGCCGGGGGCGGGGACCAGGCGGGCCTTGAGCCCTCGCTCCTTCAGGCACTTCACCTGGGTACGGACGGCGTCGGCGTAGTGCGGGTTGGTCCGCGGGTCCATCTCCGGCGGCAGGAGCGGCATCTTGTCCTCACACGCCTTGCGGCCCGCCTTCTCCCGCGCGGCGGTCCACTCCCCGCTCTCCGGCATCCCGTGCTTCCTCAGGCAGGCCGCGTACGCCTGCCGGAAGCGCGTGATCTCCTCCGGCGAGCTGTCCAGGCGCAGCTGCGGGCGCCCGCCGTCCGAGGCCCGCCTGGACGGGGAGGCCTTCGGGGTGTTCCCCGGGGTCGCCGTGGCGGTGGCCAGCGAGGCGACCCCGCTGTCCTTCGTGGCCGCCGCCGTACCGCCCGCTCCCTGGGGGTCGCCCGTACACGCCACGAGGGCGCAGGAGCCCGCGAGGACGACGGTCGCGAACCCGAGGAAGCGTTTCCCGGAAGGCCGGGTGCCGTTGAGGTGAATCATGCGACCGAGGATGGGCGGCTGATGTGAGGAACCTGTCAGGAGCCGGTGAGGTTCTGTTTTCTCTCCGGGGAGGCCGCGTCGAAGCAGTGCGCCGGTGAATGGCTCAGGAGGCGGCGAGGGCGTCGGTCGGGGGCAGCCGGGAGGCGCGGATCGACGGGTAGACGCCCGCGACCACGCCCGTCAGGACCGCTCCGGCGATCCCGCCGGCCACCGCCACGGGCGGGACGACGGGTGGCCAGCCCTGATAGGCGGCGTAGCCCAGCGTCGCCGAGACGCCGAGGACGGTGCCGAGCGCGCCGCCGAGCGCGGACAGGACCACCGACTCGGTGAGGAACTGGGCCCTGATGTGGCCGCGGGTGGCGCCGAGCGCCCGGCGCAGGCCGATCTCGCGGCGGCGCTCCAGCACCGAGACCACCATCGTGTTGGCCACCCCGATCCCGCCGACCAGCAGGGCGACCCCCGCCAGGCCGAGGAACAGCGCCGAGAAGGTGCTCTCCGCCGCCTGCTTGGCCGCCAGCGCGTCCGCGGGCCTGCTGACCTGTACCAGGCCCGGCACCCGCGGGTTGAGGGTGGCGGGCAGCACCGCGCGCACGTCCTCCAGCGCGTCCTCCCTGGCGCGCAGGTAGACGACGGTGGGATGGCCGTCGAAGCGCAGGTGGTCTCGCGCCGCCGTCCAGCCGACCAGGACCGAGCGCTCGATCTCCGGGGCCAGCGGCATCGGCCCGAGGATGCCGATGACCGTGAAGTACCGTCCGCCGACGAACACCTGCGGCGGCTCCTGCCCCCGGGGCAGCCGGTCGATCCCGAGCCGCCCCGCGGCCACGTGCCCCAGCACCACCGTGGGGAACGCCTCGGTCGCCGGCCCGAGGAACCGTCCCTCCTGCACGGCTCCCCCGACCGCCGCCAGCAGCCCCGGACGGGTCGCCAGCACCGTGATCCCCACCGCGTCCCCCGGGTCCACCCTCTCGGACCGCCCGAGCAGCGCATGGGTGTTCGCCACCGCGCTCGCCACCGTGACCGGCCCGATCCTGGCGACCATCCGATCGGCCGCTTCCGGCAGCAGCACCGGCGGATCCTGTCCCGGCATCGGCTCGGCCCGCAGGATGTCGGTCCCGAGCGCCGCCAGCCGCTCCGTCAGCGCCTGCTGACTGGACGCCGGTATCCCCATGACGATGATCAACGTCGCGATCCCGATGGATATCCCCACCGCCGACAACACCGCCCGAACCCGCCGAGTCCGAATCCCCACCACCCCGAGCCGCACCACGTCCACTCCGGAAAGCCGCACCGGCCTGACCACACCCCCGACCGCCCCCCTCGACGCCCCCACGACACCCGGCCCGGCCACCAGCACGTCCCTGTTCGCGACCCCCCTCGTGGACGCGACCCTCGTGGACGCGGGCACCTCGGCGGACGCGGGCACCTCGGCGGACGCGGGCACCTCCCTGGACGCGGGCACGTCGGTGGGCCGCAGCATTCTCTTGGCCCCCTGCTGTGGCGGCATTTCCGTCATTTCACGCTTTCTTGGTGGGTGTCGGCCAGGATGCGGCCGTCCAGGATCTCGATTCGCCGGGGTACCCGGGCGGCGATGTCACGGTCGTGGGTGACGATCGCGATGGTGGTGCCCTGGGCGTTCAGGTCGAGGAGCAGGTCGAGTACGGCCTGGCCGTGGGCCGAGTCGAGGGAACCTGTGGGCTCGTCCGCCAGGACCAGGGCGGGGTCGTTGACGAGGGCCCTGGCGATGGCGACGCGCTGGCGTTCGCCGCCGGAGAGCTGGTGAGGGCGGTGGCCCACCCGGTGTGCCAGGCCCACCCGGGCCAGCGCCTCCAATGCGCGGGGGCGGCGGGCGCGGTGCGGCACTCCTGCGTACAGCAGGCCGGTGGCGACGTTCTCCACGGCGGTCAGGCCGTCGGCCAGGTGGAACTGCTGGAACACGAAACCCAGGCGCCGGCCCCGCAGCGCCGACAGCCGCCGGTCGCTCAGCCCGGCCACGTCCTGCCCGCCGATCTCCACGGTGCCGCCGGACGGCCGGTCGAGCGTTCCCATGATGTTCAGCAGGGTCGACTTCCCCGATCCGGAGGGGCCGACGATGGCCAGCAGCTCTCCCTGCTCGATCACCAGCGACACGTCGTCCAGGGCCACCACGCCGCCTGGGTGGACCTTGCGGGCCCGGTGGAGCCGCAGCACGGCGCGTTCCGCTTTCCCGGCGGATCCGGTGATCTCGGACGCGCTCATGAGCTCGTCACCACGGTGAGGCCTTCGGTGATGCCGGGGCCGCCGACCTCGACCATTCCCCTGGCGAACAGGCCCGTCTCGGCGGCGACGAGCTTGCCGCCGGGGAGTTGCAGGGCGTATCCGCCCTCGCGGAGGGCGAGGAGGGCGCTCACGGGGACGGCCAGGACTGCCTTGTGGCGTTCGGTGGTGAAGTCGACCTGGACGGCGGCGGAGTCCAGGCTTCTGACGTCCTTGGCGCGGCGGGGGGTGGCCGTGACGGTCACCTGAGGGGTGCCGGAACCGCCGGAGCCGTCCGAGGGGCCCTCGGTGGTGGTGCGGGCGACCGAGGTCACCGTCGCGGAGATCCTCTTGGTGGACGGCAGGGTGACGGTCACCCGGTCCCCGCGGCGGATCGTGCCCACGTCGGTGGCGTCCACCGGGACGGTCACCACCTTGGTCACCCGTGTGATCGTCATCAGGTCCGCCGCCACGGGGTCGCCGAGGGCGGCCTTCACCACCCCGATCCGGGCGGCGCCGGGGAGGACGGCGATCTGGCCGGGGCGCAGGGTGCCGGTCGGGGACAGGCCCGCGTCCAGTTGCCACCGCTTCAGGGCCGACCGCACGCCGGCGGTGAACACTTCGCCGGGCAGCGCCGGGCGGTTCCTCGGGACGGAGGCCGCGGCTGACGCCGGCCCAGGGTCGTAGCCGAGGGCCCGCAGGTTCGCGGCCACCACCGTGACGTCCCGCCCCTGGACGCCGATCTTGCCTAGCGTGCGGAACAGCGGGGTGTCGCCGAAGAACACCCGTACCGGGCGGTCGTTCACCCAGTACAGCGCCCGCCCCCGGCTCACCGGCGCCCCCGGCTTCGGCAGCCTCGTGACCACCCCTTCACCCGCCCCTCGCACCACCCGCTCCGCGCCGAACCCCAGCGCCCCGGGCAGCGACCGGGTGTCCGCCAGATCCGTCCGCACCACCGTCACCGTCTCCACCGGCACCCGGCCCGCCGTCACCGGCACCGGCGCCTGATACCTGGCCAGCCCGACCGCCCCCGCCCCCGCCCCACCGATAACGACCAGCACCCCCACCCCGACGACCACCCGCCGCCACTGCCGCCCGCTCTCCCCCACCCCGTCCCCGTCACGCTCCCCCCGCTCACTCACCGGGCCACCCGCCGCACAACGGCGCCGAATTCGCCGCACCCCATCCCGCCGTACCGGCGCCGATAAAACGAGGCCGTGGCCGCGCGAAGCCCGCGGACGCCGCTCGGGCACGAGGGCGCCGCACCTGACGGTGCGATCCGCCTCGGGCGGGAGGGCGCCGCACCTGACGGCGCGACCCGCCTCGCGCGGGAAAGCGGCGCACCCGACGACGCAACCCGCCTCGCGCGGGAAGGCGGCGCACCCGACGACGCAACCCGCCTCGGGTGGGAGGGCGGCGGGGTGGGTGGAGGGGTGGTGGGGTTTGGCATGGCGATGAGGATGGTGGGGGGATGTCAGGAAGCTGTTAGGAAGTCTTAGTGGTCTGGTGAAAGCGCACGCCAGGGGGTGGTTGTGGCGGACAGTGGTGGGGCGGCCGACCTACCCTCGGGGGATATGTGCGCAGATGTCCTGGTGGCCGAGGATGACGTCAAGCAGGCCGAGCTGGTGCGTCTGTACCTGGAACGTGAGGGGCACTCGGTTCGGACGGTGCACGACGGGCGGGCGGCGCTGGAGGCGGCGCGACGGCGGATGCCGGATCTTCTGGTGCTCGACGTGATGATGCCCAAGGTGGACGGGCTGGACGTGTGCCGGATCCTGCGGGGCGAGTCCGACCTTCCGGTGCTGATGCTGACGGCGCGGTCCACCGAGGACGACCTGCTGCTCGGGCTCGATCTCGGGGCGGACGACTACATGACCAAGCCCTACAGCCCGAGGGAGCTGATGGCCCGGGTCCGCACGCTGCTCCGGCGCACCGGGGCGGGAGGCGCGCGGCCGGAGCCGGCGCTCAGGGTGGGGGCACTCGCGGTCGATCCGGTACGGCACCAGGTCAGCGTGGACGGCAGGGCCGTGGAGTGCACGCCGGGGGAGTTCCGGGTGCTGGAGCTGATGGCGGCCGAGCCGGAGCGGGTCTTCACCCGGGAGCAGATCCTCGGGCACCTGCACGGGTTCGACCGGTACATCACCTCGCGCACCGTCGACGTGCACGTGATGAACCTGCGCAAGAAGATCGAGCCGGAGCCGCGACGCCCCGTCCGGCTGGTCACCGTGTACGGCGTGGGCTACAAGCTCACCGACGGCGACCCGTGGAGCGACCCCGATGGCCCGTGACCTGCCGCTGCGCCGGAGCCTGCTCATGCGGCTGCTCGCGGTGTCGGTGCTGGTCTCCGTCTGTTCCATCGCGGCGACCGCCTGGCTGACCGCGCGCAGCACCACCGTGGCGATCCGGCAGGAGCAGGGCCAGGCGCTGGCCGACGACGCGATGGTCTACGACACGCTGCTCGGCTACGCGGCCGGGCACCACGACTGGACCGGCGCCACGGCCACCGTGCGCCGCCTCGCGCAGCGGATCGGCCGCCCCGTCACGCTGACCCGCGCGGACCGCGCCCCGATCGCCGCCTCCGGCGCGGCCTCGCTCCCGGCCAGGCCCACGGCCGTCATCGAACCGCTGGCCGTGGACACCGCGCTCGCCGCGAACACTCCGTCCGACCACATCGACCCGCGCGCGGTGGGCCCGTTCCGCCTGCCGCCCGCCGAACGCGAGAGGCTCCGCCAGGCCGCCGAACGCCGCGCCCTCTGCCTGCGCGGCGGCCTCGGAGTGGAAACCAAGATCGTGTACGGCCCGAGCGGGCGTCCGTCCGTCGCGACGCCGAGCCTCAACCCCGGCCTCGCGGCACGCTGCGCCAGCCCGACGCTCGACACCCCGACCCCGACGGAGACCAAGGCGCTCGCCCGCCTCACCAAGCTGGTCAATGCCTGCCTGGCCCGCCGCGGCGAGCCCGACGTCACGCTGGGGCTGGACTTCACCTGGACCCCCACCCCCGGCCCGGCCGCGCAGAGCCGGTCCGCCGCGGTCAGGGGCGACCTCGCGCGCAACGTGCCGGACTGCATCGCCGGAAGCCGCCGCGAGCAGCTGGCGCCGTACGTCGCGCCGACCGCCCTGCTGTTCGTCGGCAGCCCCGGCCGCGGCGCGTCCACGATCTTCGACCTCTCCCCCGCCAACCAGGCCAGGATCGCCGGCGTCGCGGCCCTGGTGCTGCTGATCACCGTGACCGTCACCGTCATCGCGGGCGTCCCGCTGGTACGGCCGCTGCGCGCGCTGACCGGCGCGGCCCGGCGGATGGCCGAGGGCGACGTGACGGCCAGGGTGGAGGTCACCAGGGGTGACGAGATCGGCCGGCTGGCGGACGCCTTCAACGCCATGGCCCGGCGGCGCGAGCGCCTGGAGGAGCTGCGCAAGGCGATGGTCAGCGACGTCGCGCACGAGCTGCGCACCCCGCTCAGCAACATCCGCGGCTGGCTGGAGGCCACCGAGGACGGCGTCGTCCCGCTGGACGGCTCGCTGACGTCGTCCCTGCTGGAGGAGGCCCGCCTGCTCCAGCACGTCATCGACGACCTGCGGGACCTGGCGGTGGCCGACGCGGGCGAGACGCGCCTGCACCCCGAGGACCTCGACGCGGCCGACCTGATCGCCCAGGTCGCCGTGGCGCACCGGGGCGGCGCCGACGCCGCGGGCGTCACGCTGGTCACCCGGGCCGAGGGCGACACCCGCGTGCGCGCCGACCCGGTACGGCTGCGGCAGGCGGTGGGCAACCTGGTGTCCAACGCCGTACGGCACACCCCTGCGTCCGGCTCGGTCACCCTGTCCGCGCGCCGCGACGGCGACCACGTGGCCGTCGACGTCACCGACACCGGCACCGGCATCGACCCCGAGGATCTACCCGTGGTCTTCGAGCGCTTCTGGCGCGTCGAGAAGTCCCGCAGCCGCCGCACCGGCGGCAGCGGCCTGGGCCTGCCCATCGCCCGCAAACTCGCCGAGGCCCACGGCGGCACCCTGTCCGCCACGAGCGTCCCCGGCGAGGGCTCGACGTTCACCCTCCGCGTCCCCGTTGACCCAGCCCCCGGCCCGCTTGTACGTTAATCCGGAATTTCGTAATAACGGAGGAACGGCGGTACGCGATGGACACGCTGGAGAACCGGCTCGCGGCCCTGGAACGCCGGGTGGAACGCCTGGAACAACACACCCCCGAGACCCACCAGGGCGACACGACCCCGCGACGCCTCGCGGACACCGTCCTGGCACCGCCCGGCGACCCCGCGGAGTCCCCCACCGAGAAGGCCGCCGGACCACAGGCCGCGGACACCGCCAAGCCCCGGACCGCGACCAGGCCCCGCGCCAGGGACGCCGCCGGGGACACCGCAGAGACCCGCCCCGGAGGTGGCGCCTCGCTGCGCCTGCTGGATCGGATGCGTGAGCACATCGGCGCCCGCGGCGAGCCGTCCGGCAGGATCGCCTACGTCGGCGCCGCGGGCCTGGACTCCCGTGAGTACCTCTGGGCCAGGGAGCACGAGGTGAGCGACCTCATCGCCACCGACCGGCCCGCCACCGCCGCCATGCTGGAATGCCTCGGCAGCCCGGCCCGCCTGGCCCTGCTCACCGCGCTGACCGAACGGCCCCGCACCCGCGCCGAGCTCCAGGAGGCCCTGGGCGAGACCTCGACCGGCCACCTGTACCACCACCTGCGCGAACTCCAGTCCGCCGGGCTGCTCGTGCAACGCCGCCGCGGCGAGTACGAACTCGCCCCGCACGCCCTGATCCCCTTGCTCACCGTCATCGCCGCCACCCACGACCTCACCGCCAACGCCGACCGCGCCGCCACCGAGGCCGAAGGATGAGTCCCGCCTTACGCGACCGGCTCGACCCGCACGCCCGCGCCGCGTGGCACGCCTGGGCACGCGGCGACATCGACGAGGCCGCCCACCTGGCCGCCGAGGCCGCGCCGCGGACCCGCGCGCACCTGTCGTTCCTCACCAGCTACGTGCGGGGCGAGTACGAGCGAGCGCTGGCGCACTACGGGACGGCTCTCCAGCGCAGCGGCCCGGATCAGGCCCCCGCACTCCCCCGCGCCCTGGACGAGGCGGCGGCCCACGCGCTGCTCCACCTGGACCGCCCGGCCGAGGCGTACGAGCATGTGCTGCGGCGGCGCGGGCGGCGAGCGATACCGCCCGACCTGCGGAACCGGGTGGACCACCCCCTGAAGGTGAGCCTGGCCGCCACGACCGTCCTGCCGCTCGCCGAGCACCCGCTGGCGCCCTATCTGCCCGCCGTCACGGTCACGCTCGACGGCCGCGAGCTGCTCGCCCACATCGACACCGGGGGCACGTTCCTCGTCATGGGCACCGAGCGGGCCCACGCCCTCGGCATCCAGCTGACCCCGGCCGGACGGGAGCACCACGGCACGACCCGCACCGACCTGTACACCGGAACGGCCGGCACGCTGACCCTCGGCGACGCCACCCTGGCCAACGTGCCCGTGGAGGCCATGCCCACCCTGCGCGGCAGCCAGGACGTGATCGTCATCGGCACCAACATCCTGCAGCGTTTCCTCACCACCATCGACTCCCCCGGCGGCCGCCTGATCCTCTCCCCGCGCCGCGCCGCCGGCCACCAAGCCCTTCTGGCCGCGCGGGAGCCGGTCGCGCGGGTCCCCTTCCACCTCTGGGCCGACCACTACATGATCGCCCGGGGCGGCTTCGGCACCCGCCACGACCTGAACTTCTTCATCGACTCGGGCCTGGTCTACGTCATCGCGGACGACGACGGCTCGTCCCCGCGCCAGGCCTGCCTGTACACCACCGCGAAGCACTACCGCTCGTGGTCCGTCCCCCGCGCCACCGCCGCCCTCCCGCACTTCCACCCCGGCGTCCCCGTCCACCTCGGCCCGCTGACCCTGGACGACCCGTTCGTGGCCACCACCCCCACCCGCAGACCCCCCTGGCACGACTTCGGCGGCATCCGGATCGACGGGCTGCTCTCCCACGCCTTCCTGTCCCGCCACGCCTGGACCCTGGACTTCGACCGCCACGAGTACACCTTCCGCTGACCACCCGGGATCTCACGATTGGGTATCGTCCGGCACACTCCCGGTTACGGCCTGGCAGGCTGGGCTGGTGCCCCAGCCGCTGCGTCCCGGCCAGCCACAGCGCCTAGGCCGATACGAACTGCTCGGTCTGCTCGGTTCGGGCGGACAGGGCGCCGTGTACCTCGGGCGCGACCCCGAGGGCGGTCTGGTCGCCGTGAAGGCCCTGCACGCCGAGCACACCCCGGACGCCGACGCCCGCCGCCGCTTCCGGGACGAGGTCGCCCTCATGCGCCGGGTGGCGCCGTTCTGCACCACGCGCGTCCTGGACGCCGACGTGGACGGCTCGATCATGTACATCGTCAGCGAGTACGTCGAGGGCCGCTCGCTGGAGCGCCTGGTCCGCGAGGACGGCCCGCGCAAGGGCGGCGGCCTGGACCGGCTGGCCATCGCGACCCTCACCGCGCTGGCGGCCATCCACCGCGCGGGCGTGGTCCACCGCGACTTCAAGCCCGCCAACGTGCTGCTCGGCCCCGAGGGGCCGGTCGTCATCGACTTCGGCATCGCCCGCGTGCTCGACACCACGGCCACCGCCTCCGGCGTGATCGGCACCCCCGCGTACATGTCGCCCGAGCAGATCGCGGGCGGCCAGATCGGCCCCGCCTCCGACCTGTTCAGCTGGGCCGTGACCATGATCTACGGCGCCACCGGCCGCCCCGCCTTCCCCGGAACGTCCATTCCCTCGGTGATGTACGGCGTCCTGAACCACATGCCCGACCTGTCCGGCGTCGCCGAGCCACTCCGCTCCCTGATCGCGTCCTGCCTGGCCAAGGACCCGGCAGCCCGCCCCACCGCCGAGTCCCTGCTGTCCGCCCTCACCCACGGCCGCGCCCCCGACCCCCCCGGCCCGTCCGACACGCGACGCGCCACCCCGTACGACACGCAGCGTCCCGCCGGGTACGACACGCAGCGTCCCGCCGGGTACGACACGCGACACCCCGACCTGCTCACCGTCGGCCCCGCCCCGCGGCGGACCGTCGCCTCCTCGGCCCGGCGCCAGGGCTTCGTGGCCGCGGGCGTCGTGGCCGTCATCGTGGCCGGCGCCGTGGCGGTGACACTGGTGCGCGGAGGCACGTCCTCGCCCCCCGTGGCGAGCCCGGCCGCCACGAGCGGCTACTCCGTGGGCGCGGGAGACACCACCCACCCGCCGCGCCCCGGCCGATACCCGGTGCGCTACCTCCTGGCGGAGTCCCACGGCTGGCGCCTGACGGTCGTCCGGATGGACATCGACGAGAACGGCCTCACCCTGCGCGTCCTCTACGAGAACAACACCACGCAAGCCCAGGCGCTGCGCTGCGACGACGAGTTCGGCGGATCCTTCCTCCGCTTCCCCACCACGAAGGTCTTCCCCGACGCCACGGTCTGCCGCGAGGTCGGCGTCGGCCGCACCTGGACCGTCCCCGCCGGCGGCACCTGGGACAGCTGGGGCCACTTCCCCCTGGCCGGCCACGGCGGCGAGCCCTTCACCGTGAACTGGTTCGGCTGGGGCGAGCCGACCCGCACCCTCACGCTGCCCCCCAGGTGAATCCCCTCCGGGCCTCCGCCTCGGCCTGAACCGTTCAGGGCCGACCAGCGCGTCCGGCGCCCCGTACGGCCCGGTGCTTTACTCCCCACGCTGAGCCACCCCACGATCGCAGCGGGAGACACGTGCCGGAACGGATCACGATCGGTAGGGGCGCAATGAAACTCGGCATGCCATCACTTCTGAGAGCCATACTCACCGCGGCACTGATGGCCGCGGGACTGGCGGCCGTCCCGGCCGCGCGAGCCGCCACGACCGCCGACACCACACCGCCGACCCGGCCGACGAACCTGACCGCGTGCCCGGTGCCCGGCTCGGGTTCATCGGCCTACGCCTCGATCTGCTGGACCGCGTCGACCGACAACGTCGCCGTCACCGGATACGACATCTACCGGCTGGAGCAGACCGGCTTCGTCAAGGCGGCGAGCACCACCGGCACCGTGGGAGGCTTCTCCGGCGTCTACGGCCGCCACTACACGATGTACGTGGTCGCCAAGGACGCGGCGGGCAACGTCAGCCCGCCTTCCACCCTGATCACCGTCTCCGCGAGCACCGGCACCCCGCCACCCACCCCGACGCCGACCCCGACCCCTCCCGGTGACGTGACCGCGCCGTCGCAGCCCTCCGGCCTGCGCGAGCCCTGCCTCGCCGACTACCCCGGCGTCTCGTTCTGCTGGAACGCGTCCACCGACAACGTCGCCGTCACCGCGTACGACGTCTACCGCGAAACCCCCGGCGGCTGGCTCCGCGCCGGCACCGTCCCCACTCCCACCGGCACCTTCCCGCTGCACTTCTACGAGAGCAGCGGCCTCGTCACGGGCACCCGCTACGTCTACGTGGTGGTCGCCAAGGACGCCGCCGGCAACCTCAGCGTCCCCTCCCTCCCCTTCAGCGCCCTGGCCCGCCAAGGTCTCCCCCGGCCTCCCACTCCCACCCCCACCCCCACGCCGAGCCTGTCCTGCTCGGTCGGCTACGCCATGAACGTCTGGTACAACGGCCTGACCGCCTCGATCACGCTGAAGAACACCGGCACGACCAACATCGACGGCTGGATCTTGATTGTCGAGTTCTCCTCCTCCAACTTCATCCTCACCTCCGGCTGGTCGGGTGACGTGATCCAGGACGGCAACAAGATCATTTTCAAGAACCTGCCCTGGAACAAAGTCATTCAGCCCAACATGACCATCCAGCTGGGCTTCAGCGCCTCCTACACCGGCACCCCGCCGTCCCCCATGAGATCCACCCTGAACGGAGTCCCCTGTACCGGCTGACGCCTAGCGGCCAAAGCGGTGGACGGCGGCCAGATGGTCCTGGAGTTCGGCGTGGCGGAACTGGTAGATCGGGCCCACCGCGCGCAGCAGGCCGAGGCGGTGGGCGTCGTCCAGGAACGCCATCAGCCGGCGAGGTAGCCGACCCCTCCAGGCGAGTCGGCTGGTGGCGATCAGATAGGCCATCCAGGCGTGGTGGCTGCCGGCCGCGAGACCGGCGGCGAGACCGAAGGTGAGCGCGTAGCAGAGCCCGACCGCGACGCCGAAGGCGGGAGTGTTGGTGAACCCGGCCCCGAGCCCTCCCGCCAGGCCACCGGTCAGGGCGCAGGTGGAGCCGACCGTGATGGCGCGCACGAGGTTGAGCGCCCGGTCGGCTCGCCAGCTCGTCTGCGGTGTGCCGGCCCGTCCCTCCGGGGTCGGGGACTCGGCCCAGGCGGTGAATCCGGACGCGAAACCGTAGGCGAGGCCGACCGAGAGCCCGGTGACGGCACCGGCGATGACACCGGTGGCGATGGAGTCGACGGTGAGCCACATCAGAAGCACCATCGCGACGCCGGCCCCGAGGCCGGCGACCAGCCCGCGCACCGGTCTGAACGCGGGCCCCGATCCGCGTCCACGCGGCCGCGGATCGGCGAAGCCCGGTGACTGTCCAGGCCAGGAGCGCGCCGCCACCGCGATCACGAGCCCGGCGGCCAGCCCGAACGCGAGACCGTAGACCAGGCCGGCAAGGGCCGGCGAGTGGCTGCTGGCGAGCCCGGTCCCGACCGAGGAGACGGCCGCGATCACGAGGGCTGTCACGAGGCCGAGGGCGAGCCTGATCGTGCGCGTGACGGCGCGGGTGTCGTGGGCCAGCCGCCACCAGGCCAGGTCACGGGTGCGGGGAGAGCCGTCGGCGTCGCGGGGGTGCGTGAGGTGGTGAGCGAGGTAGCCGAGCCGCCGCCGCATCTGGGCGGGGTCGTGGCGGCGGCGGGGCCGGAACGGCTCGGCCGGATGGACGCTGGGCGGACGGGTGTCGATCAGCGCCGCGATGAGCCGGTCGAACAGGTGGGCGCGCAGCGAGGCGGAGCCGGGGAACCTGACGGGGTCGAGGAGCTCCGCCGGGTCGGAGTGCGGGGTGGTGTAGACGGCGCGTAGCAGCCACAGCCCGAGCGGGGTGGCGGCGACCTCGGCAAGCGCGCCCCCGGGGCCCTCCTGGTGGGCGGTGCCGATGTGGGTGAGTACCCGCTCCCAGGCCGGTCCCGGCCGGACGGGCAGGCAGCGCCGCAGGTATCCGGCCGCCGCGGCCGGGTCCAGCGGGTCGGGTTCGATGACGAGGGCGGAGGTGAGCACGTCCCCGGCCTCCTCGACGGCGGCCCTGTAGTCGGAGGTGCGGCCGGTCACGATGAGCTGGTCGGCCCCGCTCATGGACCGGTTGAGCGTGGTGATGACCGCGGCCCGCGCGGCCGTGGGGAGCTCGTCCAGCCCGTCCAGCACCGGCAGGATCTCGCCGCGCGCCGCCAGGGTCGCGGGCGCCTCGGCGCCGAGGCTCGTGGCGCGCAGCGCCGGGTAGTCCTGGGCCAGCCGCGCCGCCAGCCAGTCCTGAAGGAGGGGGAAGGCTCCGGCGTCCCAGCCCGCCACCGACAACAGCACGGGCACCGGTTCGTGCTCGTGGCCCTGCCGGGTCGCCAGCAACTCGCGCAGCAACTGAACCGCCAGGGTGGTCTTGCCGGTGCCCGGCCCGCCCAGGATCACCAGGCGGCGCCGCCTCATCGCGCGAAACCGCGCGGCCAGGGCGGCGACGTCGTCGCTGGAGACGGTCAGCGGCGACGGCGCCGGGGCGAGGTTCGCCGGGTGGTCCATCAGCCGGTCGTCACCGGCCGTCCGCCACCGCACCGGGATCGGATCGGGATCGTCCAGCGACCGCAGCATCGCCTCCGTACGCCACTGCTGGCCGACCAGCCCGGCCAGCACCTCCTTGGCGACCGCCACCGCGTCCGGCGTCACCATCACGGGAGCGGTCCTCCTCCTCCACCGCCGCCGCGGCGGCGGCGGCGTCGTCGGAGGCGAATCGTACGAGCGGATGGCGGGCGCCGCCGAAGGCCCGGAGGCGGGGCCCCGGCCATGCCGGATCACGTCCCCCGCGCTCCCGGCGTCCGGAGGGGCGGCGATCGCCGCCGGCCCGGGCGCGCGCGGCCGATCGGCCGATCGCCTGCCGCCATCCCTCCCGGCGGGCCATAACAGCAACTCCCGGTAGGCCGCGTCCCACGCCTGGCGCTCGCCCAGGTCACCGGGGAGGGTCCGGCCGGATTCCCGGGCGACGCGCAGGCAGGTGTCGACGAAGACCTCCACGTGCTCCTGTTCGGGGCGCCCCAGCCGGGTCCGGCTGATCATTCCGGCGATCGTGCCGCGGCTCAACCGCAGCGGCGGCCGGCCGGCGCGGCGCCGCGGTGTCCGGGCGCTGGCCACCTCCAGGCCGCGGACCGAGATCTGAGCGGCGTCCTTCAGCGCCCGGAGCCGCTCCGCGAAGGCGAGACGGGGATCGGAGTCGTCGCGCACCTGAGTACCTCACCCTCAGCCGCCCCCGACCCAACCAGGTGTCCGGCGACGCCGGACACCTCTCGTGCCTGAAGCATAGGCCGCCACCTGCGGGCTCATCAGCCTGCCCGCGAACCCGTCCGTGTCCGTTGCCGGACACCGCGCCGGACACCGAGCGTCGAGCCGTGAGCACTCCGGCCAGGTACCGCCGGCGGCCGTGCGTCCGGAACGACGCGCCGCCCCCCGGCTCCATGGCCACCGATCCATCGCCGTTCAGAAAGGGGCGCGTCCCGTGCGCCGAACACTCTCCCCGTGGCTGATCCGTCTATGCCTGATCATCACGTGCGCCGTCACCCTCACGTCCGCCGGCTCCGCCGTCCCCACCCAGGTGACGGCACCCGCGGCCGGCACCACCGCCGCGGGCGACGTCGCGCTCTCCGGCCTGCGCTGCTCGGGGACCACCTGCCACTACTACTTCAGCCGCGCACGAACCGCGTGGATCAAGACCCGGCTCGACGCCAGGGAATGGACTACCCAGGCCGCGGCCCAGCTGATCTGCTTACGCGTCCCCCACAAGATCATCGCAGTGGTGTGCGTGCTGGGCTTCTCCCACCTCTACGACAAGGCCCGGGCCCACCTCGACGACGCCTACGACCGGCACGGATGCCTCGTCCTGCGGGCCAGGTTGAGCCTCAGGAAGTCGATCACCTTCAGCAGCGTCCCACCGGCCCACGCCAGATGCGCGTAGTCCGGCACCCGACGCCGCTCAGGCCCGCGCCTGGGCGGCGTCAATCCATCGCCGCCAGGGTGTCGCGCAACCGCGTCAGGTCCCGCTTGCGCGCCTCGTACGTCGCCCCGACCACCACCAGGAGCAGCCCTCCCACCGCGATCGGCATCCAGCGCGGCACCGCGAGCAGCAGTTCCGACACGTACGGCGCGAGCTCTCGCACCGCGACCCCGGCGAGCACGACACCACCGACGATCGCGGGCGCCTGGAGCCGGGACCGGGCCCCGGCGAGCAGCACCACCACCGCCGACAGCCCGAGTGCCAGCGACCGCCGCCATTCCGTGTCCGCGTACACCGCCAGCAGACTCGGCACCATCGTGAAGGAGAGCCCCGCCCCGTAGGCGGCCCACGAGGAGACGCGCGTGCTCCTGCGCCGCCACCACCCGAACCCCAGCAGCACCAGCGAGCACGGCACCGTGTACGCCTCGACGACGGTGACCTCCCCGGCCCACAGCCGCGACCACGAGGCCACGAGCAGCAGGAAGGTACCCGCGTACCTGAGCCCTTCCACGCTCAGGCTCCCCCAACCGGCCCCACGCCGGCCCCCCCACAGCGACCCGCCGAGCAGCAGCACCCCCGCCACCGCGCACCCCACACTCGCCGCCACCTTGACCTGCAGACCTGCCGCCAGCCCCACCGCCATGGCGTCCACCCCCAGGAACAGGACGGCACCGCCGAGCCCCCACCCCCGCAGGACCGTCACCCTCCCCGCCAACGCCACAACGGCGGCCACGATCCCCAGCACCGGCAGCACGACCAGAGTCGCCGGCTTGCCACCGAACGCGTACACCGCCGCCTCCACCGAAGCCGCCCCGGCGACGACCGCACAGGCCACCGCCCACCAGACCACCCGCCCCAGCACGGCCCCCGCCGCCACCCCGACGGCCAGCCCCACCAGCACCACCACCGCGACCGGATAGGCCATGGCGAAGGCCGCAGGAACGACGGCCACCATGAGCGCCCCAGACACCAGCGCCCCGACCACCGGCCGCCCACGGGTGCCGCGTGCGGCGAGCGCCAGGAAGCCGGCCGCCAGCATGCCGAGCACCACCACGTCGACCGGCGACGTCGCGTCGCCCGGCCACGGCCCACCGCCGTCCCATCTGCCCGTCCACAGCGTGTCCAGCCACACCGACGGCCCCGCCAGAGCGACCGCGACCCGAGGCAGCACCGTCAACGCCACCAGCATGACCACCGACCCGCCGGTGGCCATGCCCGCGCCCCGTACCCCGCGCCAGGGTGACCAGGTGGCGCCGAGCACCACCACGAGCGCGGACACCAGGTAGGCCGTCGGGCTCCAATCCAGCGACAGCCGCCCCAGCACCGCCTGCCCCGGAGCCGCCAGGGCGGCGATCAACGCGAGCGCGGTCCCCACGGTGACCAGCGAGGCCCACGTCTCCCCAGCCGCCGTACCAAGCCCGGCCAGCCGCCACACCACGAACGCACCGAGCAGAACCAACCCGAACAGCGGCACCGACCTGCCCAGCGCCTCCCCGGCGAAGTCCGCCGTGAGCGCGTGCGGCGCACCGAACAGCAGGGCGACGGCCGCGACCGCACCGCCGCAGACCGCACCCGTGGTCCGCACCCCCGCCCGGCCGTACCGCACCACCACGACATCCAGCGCCGCCGTGACCACCAGCGCGCCCACCAGCCAGGTAGCCGACCTCTCCCCCGCCAGCAACGGCAGAACCGGCTGCGCCAGCACCACCGCCACCGGAGCGGGCCCGCGGAGCGGCACCACCCGCGAATAAGCCACAAGGATCAGCGCGACCAGCCCGCACATCCCCGCCGAGTAATCCAGCACCCCGAAGGCGTCGACGCCGAGAAACCCCACCTGCCTGGCCGCATACCCGTCCAGCAGCAACAGCACCACCGCGACCCCAGCCACGGTCTCCGAGGTCGCCGTGAGCCCCCGCCGGACCAACACCACCGGCGCCAGCATGACCACCCCCGTGAACCCCGCCAGCACCGCCGCACGCCCCCCGATCCCCAGCACCCCCCAGCTCACCACCGTGAACACCACCGCCGCCACCGTCAGCAACAGCCCCCCGAGCACAAGCAACAGATTCTGCAC
>NZ_JBHSRF010000076.1:0-44531 GCF_042658925.1 Sphaerisporangium aureirubrum | reverse complement strand
CCGCACGACGAGCGCACTCCCCCGCCGCACGGCCCGCGCACTCCCCCACCCAACACCCCACACACCCCCCCACCGCACGACGAGCGCACTCCCCCGCCGCACGGCCCGCGCATTCCCTCACCCGACACCCCACACACTCCCCCGCCGCGTGGCGCGCGCGCTCCCCCGCCGCGGCGCTCTCCGCTGCCGGCCACCACGGTCCTCATTCCGGCGCCGATGCGGCGAGAACCGGTACGGCGAAACCGGCGCCGCCGTACGGCGGCCGGCCGGGGGGCGGGGGTGATGGCGACCGCGTCCAGCACGGCGCCGACGCTTCGGCACCGGCTGGCGGAGCGGGGAATCGACCGGTCATTGCTGCTGCTGGTGCCCGCGCTGGCCGTCCTGGTGGCACTGTTCCTGTATCCGATGCTGTACGGCGTGGGGTTGTCGCTCCAGCCGGCGTCCGGGGGCGGGATCTTCGCCAACTACACGGCGTTCTTCCAGGACTCCTACCAGAGCGGCACGGTGTGGCGGACGATGCGGCTGGCGCTGCCCGCGGCGCTGATCAACGTGGGGGCGTCCGTGCCGATCGCGTACCGGCTGCGCGGCCGGTTCCGGGGGCGCAGGCTGCTCACCGCGATCCTGGTCCTACCGGTGACGCTCGGCACCGTGCTGGTGGCCGACGGGTTGCTGCGCTACCTAGGGCCTAAGGGATGGTTCAACCGGGTCCTGCTCGACCTCGGCCTGATCGACGAGCCGATCCGGCTCATCTACAACTACTGGGGCGTGCTGTTCTCGCTGCTCATCACCGGCTTCCCGTTCGCGTTCCTGCTCGTGCTGTCGTACATGTCCGGCATCGACCCAACGCTGGAACGCGCCGCCGCCACCCTCGGCGCCGGCCCCCGGCAGCGCGTCAGGTACATCACGCTGCCCCTGCTCGCCCCCGGCCTCGCCACCACGTTCATCCTGGCGTTCGTGCTGGCGTTCTCGGTGTTCCCGTCCGCCAACCTGGTCGGCGAACCGGCCGACGAGACACGGGTGATGGCCATCGCCGCGTACCAGGCGGCGTTCGAGAAGTACGACTACTCGATGGCGTCCACCATCGCCGTCCTGATGGGCGTCTTCGAGCTCCTGGTCATCGCCCTGGTCCTGCTGTGGCGCGGCCGACTGTACACCGGCTCGACAGGAGGCAAGGGATCATGACCGCCCTGGACCCCAACCCCGCCACGAGGACCGGCCCGGCTCCCGAACCCGCGCGCCGCTCCGGCTCCCGGTGGGGACGGCCGTACGCCTGGCTGGTCTGGGGCGCGGTGGCGTTCTTCCTCGTCAACCTGGCCGGCCTGATCCTCTCCGTCGTCGTGGACTCGTTCGCGACCACGTGGTTCGGCACCTGGCTCCCCGACGGCTACACCGCGAGCTGGTACGCCGACGCCTGGAAGGAGTTCGGCCTGGCCCAGGTGCTTCAGGTCACCCTGCTGGTCGCGCTCGCCGTGGTCGGCATCTCCCTACTGTTCGGCGTGCCCGCCGCCTACACGCTCGCCCGGCGCGACTTCGCGGGCAAGCGCGTCGTGATGCTGCTGCTCCTGCTGCCGGTACTGCTGCCACCCATCACGTACGGCATCCCGCTCGCCACCGTCCTGTACAAGTTCCAGCTCGCCGGGACGCTGTTCGGGGTGATCGCCGCCAACCTGGTGCCCGCCCTGCCGTTCGTCGTCCTGGTGATGACCCCGTTCATCGAGCAGATCGACACCAACATCGAGTCCGCCGCCCGCATGTGCGGCGCCCGCACCAGACAGGTCTTCACCCGGATACTGGTCCCGCTCCTCATCCCCGGCATCCTCGCCGCCGGAATCCTCGTCCTGGTCCGCACGGTAGCCATGTTCGAGCTCACGTTCCTCGTCGCCGGCCCCGACAGCCAGACACTGATCGTGGCCCTGTACAGCGCCGCCTTCACCCCCGGCATCCGCGCCGCCCAGGCGATCGACGCCATGGCCGTCATCTACACGGCCCTGTCCGCGACCCTGCTGGCCCTGGCCCTGCTGTTCGTCAACCCCACCCAGATCGTGTCCCAGGTCAGGGACACCTCCACGGACTAAATCAAGGCTCTCCGGCCGCCGTTCCGGCGCGGGACGGCGGCTTCGCCGTGCCTTCGTCGAAACGGGTGCGGCGGAAGTGGCGGAAATAGTTTGGAATTCTTTTTGAACCGCGAGTGGGGTAGGCCCGTACCTGTGGCCGTACGCACATGCAGACGACATAGGAGGCCTTGATGCGGCCACGCATCGTCACGTTCTGCGCTGCGGCACTCGTCCTGGGTCTCACCACCGGCACGATCCCCGCGCAAGCTGATTCCACGTCCCGTCCCAAGGAGTCCACCAGAACCACCACAGGAAGCATGCGGTTCGCGTCAGTTCCGATGATCTCGGACCTGGCGGGCAAGGCAGACGTCACCGACCCCAAGCTGGTCAACCCCTGGGGTCTGGCAATGGGTAAGACGCTCTGGGTCTCCAACGCGGGCACAGGAACGGCGACGGTGTACTCCGGCGGCGCCGGTCTCATCACCAAGGAGAAGACCGAGGTCTGGATCCCCGGCGGCACGCCCACCGGGCAGGTCTTCAACGGGACCGACGGCTTCGAGGTCTCCGCCAAGGGCAACTCCGGACCGGCGCAGTTCATCTTCGCCAGCCCGAGCGGCGCCATCACCGGGTGGAACGCCGAGGTCGACCCCAAGAACGCGATCATCGCGGCCTTCTCCCGCCACGCCGACTACAAGGGCCTGGCGATGATGCACACCAACCGCGGGTCGTTCCTGCTCGCGGCCGACTTCGCCCGCAACCGGGTGGACGCCTACGACAGCGACTTCCGCAAGGTGCGGCTTTCCCGCTGGGCGTTCCGCGACCGGGGCCTGCCGTCGGACTACCACGCCTTCAACGTCGAGATCGTGGGCACCTCGGTCTACGTGGCGTTCGCCAAGCGCGACCCCGAGACCGGCAAGTCCATCGCGGGCCGTGGCCTCGGCTTCGTGAGCCGCTTCAACGCCACCGGCCGGTTCCTCGGACGGGTCGCGGCGCGCGGCGCGCTCAACGCCCCCTGGGCCATGATCTCCGCTCCTCGCGGCTTCGGCGGCTACTCCGGCGCCCTGCTCATCGGCAACTTCGGTGACGGCTGGATCAACGCCTACAACGCCCGCACCGGTCGCTACCTCGGCCCGCTGCGCAACGCCGCCGGCAAGGCCCTCGCCTTCGAAGGCCTCTGGGACCTGGAGCGCGGCACCGCGGAGAGCGGCGGCGAGAGCTCGATCTGGTACTCCGCCGGCATCCAGAAGGCTCAGCACGGCGTGGTCGGCCTGATCATGCCCGCCAACGCCGCAGGCGGCACCCCCACCCCGACCTCCTCGTCCTCCCCCACGCCGTCCCCGAGCTCGTCCTCCAACGGCAATAACAACAACAACTACTAAGGGCTAAGCACGTTTCCGCGAACGAACAAGCGGAAGTCGGCTGCGGGGTGGCGCGCCCCGCAGCCGTCTTTCGCGTGTTCGGACCCTTTTCCAAAAGGGCAACCGGAACACAAATCGACACCGCCGTACGACGGCGCGGGCGGCCGGTGAAATAGCCCTCACGAAAGCGCGCGAATCGCGGCGGAAGAGCGTGGTCGAATTCGCCGTCCCGGCGAGCGGTGGAATACTCCCTCGCGATCGACGGCATCCGAGCCACGCTCGGATCTGGGCCACGCTCGGATCTGGGCCACGCTCGGATCTGGGCCACGCTCGGATCTGGGCCGCCGCGCTGGGGAGGTCAGTCCAGCGCGGCCGCCTTGCGTAGCAGCACTGAGCGTTCGCGCTTGTTGGCGCACAGCCGGGCGGCCCTGTCCAGCTCGGCGCGCGCCTCCGGCCGCCGGCCGAGGCGGGCCAGCAGCTCCCCGCGTACGGTCGGGACCAGATGCGAACCGGGGAGCCGGTCCGAGGCGATCAGCTCGTCCACGATGGCCAGGGCCCGCGCCGGACCCGAGGCCATGGCCACGGCGACGGCCCGGTTGAGCTCGACCACCGGCGAGGGCGCGACCCGGCCGAGCGCCTCGTAGAGCAGCACGATCCGGTTCCAGTCGGTCGCCTCGACCGAGGGCGCCGCCGCGTGGGCGGCAGCGATCGCGGCCTGCAAGCCGTAGGGGCCGAGGCCGCGGGCCGATGCCCTGGCCAGCGCGGCCAGCCCCCGGTGGATCGCCGGGAAGTCCCACAGCCGCCGGTCCTGGTCCTCGAGCAGGACCGGCGTGCCGTCCGGACCGGTCCGGGCCGGGAAGCGCGCGGCCGTCAGCTCGCACAACGCGAGCAAGCCGTACACCTCCGGCTCGTCCGGCTGCAGCGCGACCAGCGTACGGACCAGCCGGATCGCCTCGTACGCGACGTCGGGCCGCAGCAGCCGGTCGCCCGACGTGGCCGTCGACCCCTCGGTGAAGATCACATAAAGGACGCTGAGCACGCCGCCCAGCCGTTCCCGCCGCTCACCGGCCGGTGGCAGCTCGAACGGCACCCCCGCCGCCGCGATCGTCTTCTTGCCCCGGGTGATACGGGCCTGCACGGTCGGCACGGGTACCAGGAACGCGCGGGCGATCTCCTCGCTGGACAGGCCGCCGACCACGCGCAGGGTCAGCGCCACCCGGGCCTCGCGGGAGAGCACCGGGTGACAGCTGACGAACATCAGCGCCAGGACATCGTCATCGATCTTGTCGAGGTCGATCTCCTGGTCGGCCGCGGGCCCGGCCGCCAGCAGGGCGTATCGGTCCTGCAGGGCGGCCCGGCGGCGGATCGCGTCGATCGCCCGCCGCCGGGCCGTGGCCATCAGCCAGCCCGCCGGATTGGCCGGAGAGGCACGCGGCCACGACACCAGCGCCTCAGCCACCGCCTCCTGAGCCGCGTCCTCGGCCAACCCGAAATCGCCGGTGAACCGGGTCAGCGCGGCGACGATCCGGGCCGACTCGATCCGCCAGACGGCCTCGACGTCGGCCGTACCCATCAGCTCTGGCCGTTGCTCTCGCTGCCCGGCGGGACCTCGTCGGCCTCGGCCACCCGCCGAACCTCGATCTTGGACCCGCGGACCGCCGGAACCCGCTTGGCCCACTCAACCGCCTCCTGTTTCGTGGCGACATCAAGCATGAAGTAGCCCCCGAACAGTTCCTTGGTCTCCCCGTACGGCCCATCCGTGACCACCGGCACCTCACCGCTGAAGTCGACCACGACCCCCTGCCCCGGATCGTCCAGCCCGTCAGCCGCGAGCAGGACCTCGGCCTTCAACATGTCCTCGATGAACTGGCGAGTCGTGGCCATCATCGCGTCGATATCAGCCATCATGGCCGCGTTCGTCTCATCGGTCCCCCGCATGATCAGCAGGTACTTCGACATCCCGTTCTCCTCCTCCAGCAGGACCGCCCCTCGGCCCTCGCCCTCACACGTCGAACGAGCGCCCCGCCGATCGACACGACCCCGGAAAAATCTCTCACCGCGACACTGCCGATCCCGTCAGACCGTCCCCTGAGCGATGGCCGACGCGGACACCCTGCCGAAGATGCTGATCAACTTAGTAGCGCTGCCGACCAGGATGCCCTCGGGTTCCACGGCGGGCAACCCGGCGTGTGCGAGCGTCGGGGGAAAGGTCCTCGCGGAGGGCGCGCTCCGCGCGGAAGGCGCAAGTGCTGTTCTCCCGCGGGGGACACCCCCGCACCCCCGGCCCTGCCGGGCTCATGGTGCTCCACCGCGACACGTTCCGCCGGGCCGGTGTCCCGCCGTATGACGGCGCCGTGTTCGCCGCACCACTTCCCGCCGACCCGGCGCCGGTAAGTCGAACCCAACGAGGCGACGGGACTCCGGCGCCGCCTTACGGCGGACAACCCGATGTGCTCGGACGCTCCGGAAATGGTCCTCGCGAAGGACGCGCTCCGCGCGGAAAGCGCAAGCGCTGTTCTCATGCGGGGGGTGCCCCCGCACCCCCGGCCCTGCCGGGCTCACCATGTCCGACCGCACCCCCGCCCCACCCACGGGTAAGCACTCTGGCGCCGACGCGGCCGAATCCACATGGAGCGAACCCGGCGCCGCCTTATGGCGGACAACCTACCGGGGCGCGGGGGCCGGGGGCTCACAGATCCCAGGCGGCGGCCAGACCCGCTCTCCAGACCCCCGCCGGTCGGTCTGCGGCTGGGCTTCGTGCCGCCGCTGGTCATCCCAGTGTCGTGGCGCGCAGGGCCCCTGAAACCACCTTCGGCCAAGATCCCGTACTTCGATGGGTGTCACCATGAGGCCATGAGGCACGACGGATCCTCGGCCGCCGGTGAGCGCGTCCGTCGCAGCGCGCAGCTTGAGTGTGGTGCTTCCGAGACGCCGTGGCCGCCCGGGTAAAGGGATCCGGGCCTTCATGCGTACTTGGGACGTGGAGCAAATAGGACATGAATTCAGCACGTTCTACACCGCCTCCAAAGATGACTGCCTGCGGATCGTGCTGGTCAACGTCGGCGACAGGCAACTCGCCGAGGACCTGGTGGCGGAGGCGTTCACCCGGGCCTGGACGTCCTGGCGTAAGGTGCGCGAGCACCCTGTGCCACGCGCCTGGGTGGTGCGGACAGCGCTGAACGCCCACGTGTCCTGGTGGAGGCGCCGGCGGCGCGAACTGACAGTGGACGATCCAACAGCGTTGACAGGCCTGGAGGACAGCCAGCTGGCGCGTTCGGTGGACCTGGGCCTCGACCAGGCGCTGGTTGCGGCGCTCCGGATGCTCCCACTCAGGCAGCGCGAAGTGATCACGCTAAGGGTCTTCTTCGACCTGGATACCGATGCCACGGCGAAGCTGCTCGGCATCTCCCCGGGGACCGTTGGCACGCACCTGCACCGGGCGCTGGCCACGCTCCGCGCGCAAACACAATCCTTCAGCGACCAGGAGGTCACCTCATGAACGACGACGGCATGCTGGCGGCAGTGCGAAGCTCGCTCACCAGCACCAAAGATGCCCTCACCCACGTGCACATGGACCAGCGGCCCGAGGCGATCATGGCTCGGGCCCGCAGACGCCGGCTGCGCGGCGTTGCGGGGGCGGGCACGGGCGGCCTGGCGCTGGCAATTGGCTTGGCGCTGTCCTTGTCTGGCGGTACGTCTGTAGCGTCCGGCGGCCACCCTGGCGCTCCCAGCGGATCGTCGGACGCTCGGGCGGTCCACGTCAACCTGGCCGCATGGTCGGTCAATACATTGCCGGACGGCTTGGTGAATGTGACGATCCGCGAGTTGAAGGACCCAGCGGGGCTGAGCAAGACCCTGGCTGACGCCGGCATCCCCGTGGTGCTGACGTCCGGGCACGTGTGCGACTCCCCCTACGACAAGCTGCAGGTCGAAGAAGTGGTGCGCAAACTGCCCGCAGACGACGGCCTCGCGATCTCCATCGACCCGAAGGCGATGCCGGCCGGAACGGAACTGGTGATCGGGATCGGCACCCTCCGGATCGATGGCCAGCCCCAGGAGCCTGCTGCGGCGTTTGGCCTGGAAAGGAAGGGGTCCCCGCTGAACTGCCCCGGAAAGCCCACAGCCACCAAGTAGCTCCCATCCCACTGGCCGCAAGCCAGGACGGCCAACCACACGACGGCCTGAACCGTGAACCCCGTACCAGCGGGCTCACGGCCAGGCTGCGGCCACCTGGTGCTCCGGGATCTCAGACGGCGTGTCACCAGACCCGGTGAACGTTGGTGCTCAGCGCACTAGCTGCACAAACGATCACCAGAAACGCCGTGACCAGCACAAACGCCGCCCACGGGCCAGACGCGGGCCAAGTACCCCAAACGTCGCCGCATAACGGCAAAGCCACAGGTCAGAGCATGATCCGCCGGTGCCCCTGGTTCTCCGCCGTAAGGCGGCGCCGGAGTCCCGTCGCCTCGTTGGGTTCGACTTACCGGCGCCGGGTCGGCGGGAAGTGGTACGGCGAACACGGCGCCGTCATACGGCGGGACACCGGCCCGGCGGAACGTGTCGCGGTGGAGCACCATGAGCCCGGCAGGGCCGGGGGTGCGGGGGTGTCCCCCGCGGGAGAACAGCACTTGCGCCTTCCGCGCGGAGCGCGCCCTCCGCGAGGACCTTTCCCCCGACGCTCGCACACGCCGGGTTGCCCGCCGTACGACGGCGCCGGAGTCCCGTCGCCTCGTTGGGTTCGTCTTACCGGCGCCGGGTCGGCGGGAAGTGGTACGGCGAACACGGCGCCGTCATACGGCGGGACACCGGCCCGGCGGAACGTGTCGCGGTGGAGCACCATGAGCCCGGCAGGGCCGGGGGTGCGGGGGTGTCCCCCGCGGGAGAACAGCACTTGCGCCTTCCGCGCGGAGCGCGCCCTCCGCGAGGACCTTTCCCCCGACGCTCGCACACGCCGGGTTGCCCGCCGTACGACGGCGCCAGATTGAATGAGCCGTGGGATGCCAGCGGGTGGTGACCGCGTCAGCGGCCTCCCGGCACCGCCGCCTTAGGGGCCACACGGTTCTGCCACGTCAGTGGCCGTCCGGCACCCCCACCTCCACGGCCCTCCGGCACCCCCGCGTCAGCGGCCGTCCGGCACGCCGCGGCTGGTCACGCAGTGACCGCCGCGGCGAGGGGTGGGCGGTGGTGGACAAGATTGTGAACGACAAGGGGTGGGCCAGTGCCGCCCCAACGCGATTGGGGGTTCAGGTTCTCGTCCGAGACAACAATCGTCACCGGCCAACACCGTGGGGCATGCGGCACTCGCCCCGCTGGTCACACAGGCAGCATGGAGTAGGGGCTGGTCTCCCACCGGCGCCCGGCTTACCGCCGAAAGGCGGCACCGGGTTCGCTCCATGTGGATTCGGCCGCGTCGGCGCCGAGTAGTCCCTGGGTGGGGCGGGGGTGCGGTCGGACATGATGAGCCCGGCAGGGCCGGGGGCGCGGGGGCACCCCCGCATGAGAACCCTTGCGCTTTCCGCGCGGAGCGCGTACTTCGCAAGGGTCATTTTCGTGGGCGCCCGCACCCCAGACACGTCCCCGCGCCATCCACGGGTCACTTCTCCGGCGCCGGCGCGCCGGGGCCACGTGCGGCGAAACCGGCGCCGTTTTACGGCGGCGTCGCGGCCACGCGCTCACCGGATGGCGAACGCGACGCTCGCGATGCTGGCGATGACCGTGGACAGGATGATCACCACTACCAGGGTGTTGAGGGGGTTACGGCGTTTTGGGGGGGCCACCGCAGGCCGTTTCGCCGGGGGGCGGACGGCCTTCGGCTGATAGGTGGGGTGGGTCGCGGACGGTGTCGGGGTCGGGGTTGGTGTCGGGGTCGGGGGTGGGGACTCGGCCGGGCGCGAGGGGCGGGGTGCCGCGATCGGGGGCCTTGGGCCTGGGGGAACCGGGGGCCGTACGGTCGGGGGCACGGGGACTGGTGGCTGTTTCTTGGTGGGACGTGGACGGGGTGAGACGCTCGGCGGTGGAGGCGGCGGAGGGCTCACCGTCCTGGTCGGGGTGGGGGTGGGAGTGGGCGGCGGCACCTCCTCGGGGGCCTGGGGACGGGCGCGGGGGCAGATGGGCGGTCCGAGGACGCTGATGCCGACGCGGAGGCTGACCACCACGTCGAGATCTATGCAGATGGAGACGACGTCCACGGCCACCACATCCCGCGACGGGAGGGCCGCCGGAGCGGCGAGACCTCTCGGAACGGCGCCCGGAGCGGCCAGGCCCGTAGCAGTCAGGCCAGCACTGGTCAGGCCGGGAGTGGTCAAGCGGGGAGTGGCCAGGCCCGTAGTGGTCAGGCCGGCACTGGTCAGGCCGGCACTGGTCAGGCCGGCACTGGTCAGGCCGGGAGTGGTCGCTGGGGTGCCGATTGAGGCTGCTGCCGGGAGGGCGGGGATGCCGATGGTGAGGGTGGCGGCCAGGAGGGTTGCGGTGTGGGAGAGGGGCATGGTCAGCCGCTCGTGGGGATCTGCTGGATTTCCAGGAGGGCGACGGTGAAGGCGTCTGGGCCGATGGAGAGGCCGCTGGCGAAGACGTGGGAGATCTGCCAGGCGAGGAAGACGCCTACGCCTAGGAGGCCGGACATCACGGTCAGGGGGACGAGGGTCCAGCCGCGCGGGCGCGCGCCGGCCAGGAAGGGGAACAGGATGACGATGGTGCCGGTCAGGATGGCCAGTGGCAGCACGCCGGCGGGCGGCTCGGATCGCGCGTCGGCGGCTCGCTGACGCCGTGACGACGACATCGACTGGAGTTGTTCCAGCACGGCGGCCCGTGCGTTCTTGGCGTCGTCGTCCTGGAGGACGAGGTTCCCCATCTGGGTGCGCATCGCGTTGAGCCGGGACGTGCCCTCGGGGCTCAGCCGGCCGGAGGCCATCAGCGGCCACTCCTTGCCGACGACGAAGTCGAGGTAGCCGCGCACCTGGGACTGCACCGCGGTCGCCGCCGGGGCGGGCAGCCCGGTGGCAGCCCAGTAGGTCTCGACGGCCGCCTGGCTCTCGCCGTAGGTGTTCAGCCGCGCGGCGTCCGCGGTGGTCCAGGGCACGACGATCGCGATCGCGAACACGAGCAGGAACATCGCCGAGAGCATCGAACCGGCGTGCCCGGCGGACGGCCCGTTCGGGGCCAGATCATCGGTGCCACGGCTCAGCCTCCGGAACAGGAACGCCGCCGTGCCGACCACGCCGAGCGCCGCGAGGACGGCGATTACGAGGACGAGCATGACCATCTCCATAACCTTGTCTGGGCAAGGCCGTGCGGCGCCTTACCGATCACATGCCGTCACATAACTATCACATTACGTGACCATGCCGGGCGGTCATTCACACAGACACGCACACCGTTTTACGACGGGAGAGTCAGCGGGAGTTCGTGAGATAGCGGTCGGCGAGGACACAGGTGCCCTCGGTGTACCCGGCGCCGAGCTCGCGGGCGATGTCCGCCACGGGGTGGGTGCCGATCCACGCGACCAGCAGCAGGCGGCGCAGCATGACGAACGTCCAGAGCTCCCGCTCGTCCTGTCCCGGCAGGTCGAGCACGGTCCGGTAGCCGCGGACCCAGGAGTCGAGCATCTTCGGCACCTCGGGGCGGTGCTCGATGAAGCTGACCGCGGCGGCGAAGTCGTACATGTACCAGCCGAACCCGCAGTCGTCGAAGTCGATGACGGTGGTGCCGGCGCCGTCCACCAGCAGGTTGGCCAGCCGCAGATCCGCATGGATCAGCCCATAACGGTCGGGCCCGCTGCCGTACCGGGTCAGCCGCTCCCGCAGTTCCAGCTCCAGCCGCCCGAGCACCTCGCGCTGCTCGCGGCCGATCCCGGCGCCGTCCCGCCACCGCCCCCAGCGGGGCGCGGGGCCGAACGCGGCGGGAAGGTCCCAGTGGAACCGGGTGAACCCTGCGGGACGCCCCCACCGCCGGGCGTGCGCGTGCATGCGCGCGGTGATCGCGCCGAGCGGCTCGAAGTCCTCGACCAGGCGGTCCTCGGCGGGTTCCGTGCCCGGCACGAACTCGAACATCACGCAGTGGCGCGGCGCCGCCCCCGGGTCCTCGACGGTGAGGACGCGCGAGCCGTCCCGCGCCGGGACGACGGCCGGGGTGGGCACCACGCCGTCCTCGCGCAGCGCGGTCAGCCAGTCCAGCTCGGACGCGATCGCCTCGGGCGGGTGATACCCGTGCCGGTGCACCCTCAGGATGGACCTGGCGCCGCCGTCGTCCACCAGGAACGTGGCGTTCTCCGACACGTTGAGCAGCGACACCTCCGCGTCCGGCGACACCTCGTAGCGCCGCAGCGCCCGCCTGGCCACCAGCGCGACCCGGTCGAGCACCTCGCCGCCGCCCGACAGGTCGTGCAACCGCACCGCGCCCCTCCTCGTGATCACCCCGCCACACCGCCCGAAACGCCCCGAATGATAACGTCACGCCCGTGGGGGCACGAAGAGTACTGGTCACCGGGGCGTCACGAGGCATCGGCCGTGCGGTCGCGAGCGCGTTCGCGGCTCAGGGCGATCGGGTGGCGATCCATCATCGCGGTTCGGCCGAGCTGGCCGGCGAGTTGCGCGACGCGCTCCCCGGCGACGGCCACACGGTCGTCCAGGCCGACATCGCCGACCCGGACGCCGTGCGGCGCATGGTGGACGAGGCGGCCGAGGCGCTCGGCGGCATCGACGTGCTGGTCAACAACGCCGGGGTGTGGTTCCACCACCCCGTCACCGAGACGTCGTACGAGGAGTGGCAGGCAGCGTGGCACACCACGCTGGACCTCAACCTGGTGGGCGCGGCCAACGTCATCTGGTGCGCCGTGCGCCACATGCCGCCCGGCGGCCGGATCGTCAACGTGTCCTCACGCGGCGCGTTCCGCGGCGAGCCCGAGGCGCCCGCGTACGGGGCGAGCAAGGCGGGCATGAACGCCCTCGGCCAGTCGCTCGCCATCGCCCTGGCCCCGCACGGCATCGCGGTCGGCACCGTGGCCCCCGGCTTCGTCGAGACCGACATGACCAACGAGCACCTCAAGTCCCCCCGCGGCGACGCCGTCCGCGCCCAGAGCCCGTTCGGCCGGGTGGCCCGCCCCGAGGAGATCGCCGCCGCCGTCCTGTACCTGGCCTCCCCCGAGGCCGAGTGGGCCTCCGGCACCGTCATCGACCTGAACGGCGCCTCGTACCTGCGTTAGGCCTGTTTTCCGCACGAGCCCGAATGTCCCTGATCAGGCGTTGAGGCCATCCGGCACGGTAAGTGATCGGTCCGGGTCATCGCGGGCGATGTGCGGAAAATGGGGCTAGGTCTCCACGATCTGATAACCGGGGGCGGGGAGCGCGCGGCCGAGCCCCGTGGTGGTGGCGAGCAGCAGCAGCCCCGCCGCGACGGCCTCCATGCCGTCCCCGAGCCAGGGCACCGCCTCGACGACGTCCGCGACCTCGGAGGCTTCCCCCAGATGACGCCGGGCGGCGACGGCGACGGTACGGAACACCCCTCGCTCGACGTGCGTCTCGTTGAGGAACCACGCGACGCGATGCTCCTCGGGCAGCCCTTCCGGCGGCAGCCAGTCGAAGTCCGACCGGGTCTCCACGGCCAGGAACCCCGTGATGAGACGGTACTGCCACCACTCCGGCCGGGGCCGCCCAAGACAAGCCGGCTCCAGATCCCAGGCCCGACGCGCCCCCGTCTGCGAAGGCCTGTCCCCGATGTCACTCACCCGGGCGAACGGTTCCTTGACGGTGATCCCGACAAGCCGCCCGATCCGCCACAAGGCGTCCCGCGACCCCCGCACACCCGAGTGCGGCCACTCGCCACCACCGACCAGATCGCCGCCACTGGCCGGGCCGCCGCCCTCGACCGGCTCGTCGTCGTCCAGGAGCTCGTTCAGTGTCGCGCCGTATTCCTCTCGCGCGAGTTCTTCCAGGTGGCCGAGCGCTCTGATCAGCGCCTCGCGCGCAGGTGGACCGCCGGGCATTGCCCCCTCCGTCCCCTCGCCGGCGTTCGGGGCCCCAAGGTCCCACCGCGACGCCCGCGTGTCCACGCGGTTCCATCACAATGCGGTCACCACCTCCACCGGGGACATTACGGACGCATCATCACCATCCGGACCACGTAAGGAGGTGGTGGCTTGCGGCTTCATTGGACGGAGCGCACTCTGGCTGCTATGGACGCCGGTGGGGGGTTTCGGAGAGGTCGTATGGGTGCGCTGCAGGCGTGGTCGTCCACCGAACGGCCCGAGGCGTTCAACCTCCCCGAGACCCTGACCCGCCTGCGCGACCCCGACCCCGACGCGCCCGACGACCCCGAACTACGCGGGCTGTACCACCGGGACCAGGAGGACCGCCGCGACAACCAGCTCGCCGACGGCGCCGTCGAACGCGACATCCTGCGCCGCCGACGCGGCATGGAGAAACTCGCCGCCGGCGAGGTCCGCTCCCCCTGGGACTACTACCACCTGGCCATGCTCCTCCAGCACAGCGGCCTTCCCGAGCACTACCACCTGGCCCACGAACTGTGCCGCCGCGCCGCCCCCCACTGCCCCCGCGCCCCCTGGCTCGCCGCCGCCGCCCTGGACCGCTGGCTCCTCCACATGGGCCTCCCCCAGCGCTTCGGCACCCAGTACGTGAGATCCGGCGGCCGCTGGTCCCTCTACCGAGTGGACCCGTCCACCACCGACGAGGAACGCACCACCTGGGACGTCCCCACCCTCGCCGAGGCCCACCACCAGGCCGAGAAGATGAACCACTCCGAGAACCGCTGACCGTCTCCTCAGGCCGGTGTGACCACACCCAGGCTCTTGAGCTCCTCGTCGAGGTCCCGGACGTGTTTGTTGCCCGCCCACGGCTGGAGGTGGACACGTGCCTGGCGGATCTCGTACGGAAGGCGGCCGGAGCTGTACGCGCTGCTCACGTACGCGGCTTGCCGGAGCTTGTCCGCCGCCGCCGGGATCTCTCGCTTCTGCGTGAGCGCCTCCGCGTAACGGACGAGTGTCTGGCCACGCAGGAACTTGGGCGTCCCTGGCGAGGCCAGGGTCCGCTCGGCGGCCGTGATCGCGTCGTCCGGGCGGTTCCAGGCGATCATGCAGTCAGCGGTGCAACTTTGCACCTGGTCAGCGGTCCACCAGTAAAGATAGAGAGGGTCAGCCTCGCCGAGCGGCCGTCCGGCGAGGTGAATCGAGTGGGCCAAGGCTCGCTCGCTCTCCTTGGTATCGCCGGTCCTCGCCAGCACGCGAGCCAGTTCCATGGACTGCACGGAACGTACGAGATCGCTGGAGCTTCGCCGGGCCCAGCCTTGGGCGGCGAAGGCGTGATCCAAAGCGATTTCCGGGTGACCCCGGCCGTCCGCCATCCGGCTCAGAAGGACATGCACATAGGTGATCAACCGCGCATCGGAGATCTGGTGCGCGGCGGTGATCGCATCCTGATAGCCGCTTCGCGCTTGGCGGTAGTTCAGCAGGTTGTGGTGCACATACCCCGAGAGCTGGCTGAGCTGGGCGTAGGCGGTCGTGAGCCGGTTTTGCACGGCGGGCAGCAGGGACTCCCGGGTCAGCAACCCGGCGACGAGGCGGCGTTGGGCCTCGACCGTGGGCAGGATGGCGGCGGGGCCGAAGTCGTCGTCCAGGCGGCGGCAGCGGGCCGTCAGCTTCTCGATCACCTCGACGGTGCCGGGTTCGACGCGGCCGGTGCCGCGTACGGCGCGGGAGAGGCGGTCCTCCTCGGGTGGGGTGAGGTGGCGCAGCAGGGTCAGGGCGGGGGTGCCGCCCAGGGCCAGGGCCAGTTCGAACAGCAGGTCGCGGCGTCGCACATCGGCCTCCTCGGCTCCGAGGGCGCGGAGCAGGGCGGCGCAGCCCGAAGGCGTGGGGACCGGGACCGCGCCACCTGTATCCGCCTCGGGATCCATGCTGACACGGGCGGGCGGCGTGCCCGGGACGGGACGAGACCGCTGGGGGTCGAGGTGACCGTGGTCCGTACGGTCGATGAGGTCTCGGTCGCGGGCGGTGTACGTGGCGTAGACCTCGTCGGTGACCAGGCGTCTGGCGCCGGTCCGGTAGATCTTGGCGAAGATCGCCAGGGCCCGAGCGCTCGGGCGGCGGTCCGAGCCCGGCCATGCCTCGAAGACGTACAGGCGGCATTCGCGCAGCGCGGCGCCGGCGGCGGGGTCCAGGTCGTTGTACGCGGCCACGACCTGCGCGCCGGTCAGCCCATGGGCGTAGCGGTACAGCTTCAGCGGGCCGGCGTCGTGGTACAGGGCGAAGACGCCGACGATCTGGTCGTAGCCGAACCCCTGAGCGCGCAGCGCCTCGCTGCGGCGCCGGCAGTCGAGCAGGACGCGGTAGCCGTCCCAGGATATGGCGTCCCCTCTCCTCACCCTCCCGGTTTGGTCACGTATGGTACTGGCGCCGACACTCTCCGGGGGCGGTCTTCGGCAAGCCGGAGCCCGCCGACGAGGGGAACACGCGGTCGTCTTGCCCCTTGTTCCCGCAGGTCACCGGTTCGTCCTCACGATCTACGCCCGCCCGCCGCCGGGGGATCCCCCTCGCTCACCCCACGGGCCAGATTCGCTCCCATGCACCCTGTGCCGACGAATCCCTCCACCGGCCGGCTCGCCGGGCCGGCGAAACCCATCCCGTTCCGGCTGCCGCTCACCGGCACCATGGTGTGGGCCAGGACCTTTCCCGGCAGGCTCGACCAGGCCGCGCAGGCCCGCCGGTTCGCGCGGTTCCTGCTCGCGGAGACGCCGTGGGCCGACGACGCCGAGCTGATCGTGTCCGAGCTGGCGGGCAACGCCCTCCGGCACACTCGCAGCGGCGGCGCGGGCGGGCGGTTCGCGGTCGAGGTGGCGCTCGGGCGGGCCTCGCCGGGCCGGGTGGCGGACGGCGTCGTCGTCACCGTTCAGGACAACGGGGGCGGCGGGGTGCCGCGCCTCGGCGGGGACGGGCCGCCCGACACCGAATCGGAGCACGGGCGGGGGCTGGCGATCATCGCAACCGTCGCCACCCGGCTCGGCTACCAGGGGAATCCCGAAACCGGTCACAGCGTCTGGGCCTACCTCGCGCCGGAACGCACCGGAAGTCGATGATCGTTTCCGGGTCGTGCCGGGTAGAAGATCGGCATGGCCAGATCAGCGCACAGGCTCCGCCGGGGCATCGCCCTGCCCGGGGCGGTGCTCGGTGCCGGGCTGGGTGGGTTCGTGGACGGGATCCTGCTCCATCAGATCCTGCAGTGGCACCACATGTTGTCCAGTACGGACACCGACAACATCGGGGTGCACTACTACCCGTCGGACACCGTGGCCGGGCTGCGGATGAACACCCTGTGGGACGGGTTCTTCCACGCCTTCACCTGGCTGGCCGTGCTCATCGGGCTCAGCCTGCTGTACTACCGGGTCACCCTGTCCCGGGGGCGGGTGTGGCGGTCGCGCGCGCTGTGGGGGTGGATCCTCGTCGGGTGGGGCCTGTTCAACCTGGTGGAGGGGGTCGTCGACCATCATCTCCTCGGGATCCATCACGTACGCGACGGGCCGTACCGGCTGTGGTGGGACCTCGGGTTCCTGGCCCTCGGGGTGGCGCTGGTGGTGGTCGGGTGGCTCGTCCAGCGGCGTACGCCGGCGGTCGACCTTTGCGAGGGGCGCGCCGCCGGGGCGTTCCCCCGGTCGCGGTGAGTCACGACCACGCCGGGCTGCTGCCTCTCGGGGTGCTCGCCGCGGTGGCGGTCGCGTATCTGGTGCTCGCGGCCCGCGCGACCGGCTGGGATCCGTGGCGGACGGCGAGCTTCGCCTGCGGCGTCGTCCTGGCCGCCGCCGCCGTCTCCGGCCCCGTCCCACTGCTGGCGATGACCGACTTCCGGGGCCACATGCTGCAGCACCTGCTCATCGGCATGCTCGCCCCCCTCGGCCTGGTCCTCGGGGCGCCGGTGACGCTGCTCCTGCGGTCCCTTCCGCCCGTCGCCGGGAAGCGCCTCGGCCGTACCCTGCGCAGCCGCCCCTTCCACCTGCTGGCGAACCCCTGGACCGCGCTGACCCTGAGCACCGGCGCCATGGCGGCCCTCTACTGCACTCCCTTGTACCGCCTGACCTCGACCACCCCGTCACTCCACCACACCCTGCACGCCCACTTCCTCCTCTCCGGCTACCTGTTCACCTGGTCGATCGCCGGCCCCGACCCCGCCCCGAACCGCCCCCCGGTCCCCCACCGCCTACTGACCCTCGGCGTCGCCATAGCGGCCCACGCCACCCTGTCCCAACTCATGTACGCCGGCCTCCTCGTGGACATCCCCGCCCCCGCCGACCAACTCCGCGGAGCCGCCGAACTGATGTACTACGGCGGCGACATCGCCGAACTACTGCTTGCCTTCGCCCTGGTCTCCCACTGGCGCCCGGCCTACCGCCGTACGACGGCGCCGGATCCGCCGTACCACTTCCCGCCGGCGCGGCGCCGGATTGAATGAGCCCTGGGGATGCCAGCAGGTCGTGACCGCACCAGCGGCCAGCACCGCCGCCTCAGCGTCCGTCCAGCACTCCGCGTCAGCGGCCACACGGCACCCCCACGCCAGCGACCACACTGTTTCTGCCACATCAGCGACCATCCGGCACCGCCACGCCAGCAGCCACACGGTTCTGCCACATCAGCGACCACACGGCACCCCCACGCCAGCAGCCACACGGTTCTGCCACGCCAGCGACCATCCGGCACCCCCACGTCAGCGACCACACGGCACCGCCGCGCCAGCGGCCGTCCGGCACCGCCGCGCCAGCGGCCGTCCGGCACCGCCGCGCCAGCGGCCGTCCGGCACGCCGCGGCTGGTCACGCAGTGACCGCCGCGGCGAGGGGTGGGCGGTGGTGGACAAGATTGTGAACGACAAGGGGTGGGCCAGTGCCGCCACAACGCGCTTGGGGGTTCAGGTTCTCGTCCGAGACAACGATCGTCACCGGGTAGCACCGGTGGCTCGCGCGGTACTCGCCCCGCTGGTCACGCGGGGGGCGTGGAGTGAGTGAGGAAGTGCTGGTCTCCGACTGGCGCCCGGCTTACCGCCGTACAACGGCGCCGGATTCGCCGTACCACTTCCCGCCGTCGCGGCGCCGGATTGAATGGGCCCTAGGGATGCCAGCGGATCGTGACCGCGACAGCGGCCGCAGCTCCGCCCCTCAGCGGCCGTCCGGCACCGCCGCGTCAGCGGCCGTCCGGCACGCCGCGGCTGGTCACGCAGTGACCGCCGCGGCGAGGGGTGGGCGGTGGTGGACAAGCTTGTGAACGACAAGGGGTGGGCCAGTGCCGCCACAACGCGCTTGGGGATTCAGGTTCTCGTCCGAGACAACAATCGTCATGGGCCAACAGTGGTGGTTCGCGCGGTACTCGCCCCGCTGGTCACGCGGGGGGCGTGGAGTGGGTGAGGAAGTGCTGGTCGCTCACTGGCGCCCGGCTTACCGCCGTACGACGACGCCGGATTCGCCGTACCACTTCCCGCCGTCGCGGCGCCGGATTGAATGAGCCCTAGGGATGCCAGCGGATCGTGACCGCGCCAGCGGCCAAGCGGCACCGCCGCCTCAGCGACCACACCGCACCCCCGCGTCAGCCGTCGCGGCGCCGGATTGAATGAGCGCTGGGGATGCCAGCGGATCGTGACCGCGTCAGCGGCCACGCGGCACTGCCGCGTCAGCCGCCACGCCGCACCGCCGCGTCAGCGGCCGTCCCGCGCCGCCGCGGCTGGTCACGCAGTGACCGCCGCGGCGAGGGGTGGGCGGTGGTGGACGAGCTTGTGAACGACAAGGGGTGGGCCAGTGCCGCCCAAGGCGAATGGGGTTCAGGTTCTCGTCCGGGACCACGGTCGTCACCGGCCAACGCCGGGGAGGGCACGCGGTACTCACCCCCGCTGATCACGCAGGAGGTGTGGAGTGGGTGAGGAGGTGGGCGTAGTTAGTCAGGGAGCGTTGGTAGCGGGGGAGGTGGGGGGCCAGGGCGGTTAGGGAGAGGGTGAGGGCTTCGCGTTCTTGGCCGGTGTCGGCGAGGGCGAGGGCCAGGAAGGCGCGGATGGCGTCGTCCAGGTGGTCGGAGGGGGCCGTCAGCTCGGGGGTTAGGAGGGCGATGCTTTCCTCGGGGTGGCCCAGGTTGCGGAGGGAGCTGGCCAGCTGGATCACGGTGCGGCGGCGGCGTTCGCCGGTGGTGCCTTTGGCCAGGGCTTCGCGGTAGAGGGGGACGGCGTGGCCGGGGTGGCCGGTGGAGTCGTAGGCGGCGGCGCGTTCGAAGGAGGCGTCGCCGTCGTCGGAAGGGAGTTCGGCGGCGAGTCGGTCGATGAGGGCGCGGAAGTCTTCTTCGGGGAGGTGGTCGAGCTGGGTCCAGGCTTCGGCCACTCGGCGATCCCAATCCTGTTTGTCCATGAAGGGGAGCATTTCAGGCACCTCGTAGGTCGGCGTCGGCGAGGGTGGATCTGGCCTGGCGGACGATGGCCTCGTCGACGAAACGGCCGTCCGGGAGGAGGGTGGCGCCGGAGCCGGAGGCGGTGAGGACGGCCTGGGCGGCCTCGATCTCGGGGGCGGTGGGACGGTAGGCGGCCTCGATCACCGCGAGCTGCGCGGGGTGGATTGCGGCGCGGCCGCGGAAGCCCATCGCGCGGCCGAGGCGGCAGGACACGGCCAAGCCCTCCAGGTCGCGGAGGTCGGTGTAGGCGGACTGCGCGGGGGCGGGCAGCCCGGCCGCCCGGGCGGCGACCACGACGCGGGAGCGGGCCCAGGCGAGCCCGGCCTCGTCGCGTACGCCCAGCTCGGCGCGCAGGTCGGCCTCGCCCAGCCCGATGGACGCCACCGAGGAGTGGGCGGTGGCGATCTCGTACGCCCTCTCCAGCCCGATGGCCGACTCGATGAGCGGATGCAGCGGCACCCCGGGCACGGCGTCCGCGATGGCCCGGATCAGCGCGGGCGACTCGACCTTGGGCAGCCGGATCCCCGCCGTGCCCGCGACCACCGGGGCGAGGTCCCGCAGGTCGGCCTGCCCCCACGCGGTACGCACGTCGTTGACCCGCACCTGCACCCGCGCGGCCCGCACCACGGAAACGGCCACCTCGCCGGACCGCGTCCGCCCCCGCGGCGCGGGCACCTCACCGGGCCGCGCCTCAGCCCAAGGAGCGGACTCGCCAGGCCGTGTCCCAGCCCGAGGAACGGGGGGCTCACCGGGCCGCGCCTCAGCCCAAGGAGCGGAGGACTCACCGGGCCGTGTCCCAGCCCGAGGAGCGGAGGGCTCGCCGGAGCTCCGTGAAGGCCCAGGTGCCGACCGCAGTGAGCCGAGCAGCGCGACGACCTGAGCGCGGGCCGCCTCCTTGGCGGTGGGGGCGACGGCGTCCTCCAGGTCGACGATCACCATGTCGGCGGGGCCGTTCAGGGCCTTGGTGATCAGCGTGGGGCGGTCGGCGGGGGTGTAGAGCCAGGTGAGCATTCAGATCACGCCCTTGGCGCGGAGGGCTTCGAGGTCGGCGGGAGTGAGGCCCAGGGTGGTCAGGATGGCGGTGGTGTCGGAGCCGTGGGGTCGGCCCGGCCAGTTGATGTGGCCGGGGGTGGCGGACAGGCGGAACATGACGTTCTGCATACGAATCGGGCCGAGGCCGGGATCTGTGACGGTGGTGATGGCGTCCAGGGCGGTGAGCTGGGGGTCGGCCATCACGTCGCGGACGTCGTAGACGGGGGCGACGGCGGCCTCGGCCTTCTCGAAGGCGGTCAGCACCTCGTCGCGGGTGCGCTCCCCCACCCAGGCGGCGACGGCCGCGTCCAGTTCCTCGGCGTGCTCGGCCCGGCCGGCGCCGGTGGCGAACCACGGGCGGTCCACCAGCTCGGGGCGGCCCACCAGGCGCATCACCCGCTCGGCGATGCTCTGCGCCGAGGTGGACACCGCGACCCAGGAGCCGTCCGCGCAGCGGTAGGTGTTGCGCGGCGCGTTGTTGACCGAACGGTTCCCGGTGCGGGGCGGCACCACGCCGAGCTGGTCGTAGATGGTGGGCTGGGCGCCGAGCACGGTCAGGATCGGCTCGACGATCGACATGTCGACCACCTGGCCGGTGCCGGACGCCTCCCTGGCCCGCAGCGCGGCCATCACGGCGTACGCGGTCGCCAGCGCGCAGATGCCGTCGGCCAGCCCGAACGGCGGCAGGGTGGGTGGCCCGCCGGGCTCGCCGGTCATCGCGGCGAACCCGCTCATCGCCTCGGCGAGGGTGCCGAAGCCGGGGCGCCGCGCGTACGGGCCGAACTGCCCGAAACCGGTCACCCGGGCCAGCACCAGGCCGGGGTTGGCGGCGCTGAGCCGCTCGTAGGACAGGTTCCAGCGTTCCAGCGTGCCGGGCCGGAAGTTCTCGATGACGACGTCGGCGTCCGCGACCAGCCGCAGCAGCAGGTCCTGCCCCTCGGGGGTGGACAGGTTCAGCGTGAGAGCGCGCTTGTTGCGGGCGAGCATCTTCCACCACAGTCCCCCGGGCCCGTGCCCCCGCGACGGGTCCGGTCTGGTGGGATGCTCGACCTTGATCACGTCGGCCCCGAAGTCTCCGAGCAGCATCGCCGCCATCGGCCCAGCGAACAGCGTCGCCAGGTCCAGGACCCGGATGCCGTCCAGAGCGCCTTCCATGTGTTCTCCGTTCATCGCAGCGCGGCGTCGATCTCCGCCCGGGAAGGCATCGAGGTCCCGGCTCCGGGACGTCGCACCGACAGCGCCGCCGCGGTGGCGGCGAACCGCAGTGCCTCGGGGCTCGGCCGCCCCTCGGCGCGGGCCACGGCGAGCGCGCCGGCGAAGGCGTCCCCGGCCGCGGTGGTGTCGACGGCCTGGACGGGTACGGCGGGCACGCTCAGCCGCTCCCCCGCCCGCGACCCGTACACGGCGCCCCGCGCGCCGAGCGTGATCACCGCCTCGGGGACCAGCTCAAGCAGCGCCTCCAGCGCCTCGCCGGGGTCGGTGCGCCCGGTGATCGCAGCGGCCTCGTGCTCGTTGGGGACGATCAGGGTGACCGCGTCCAGCAGCTCGGCGGGCAGTTCCCTGGCGGGTGCGGGGGTGAGCACGACGGGCACCGTCGCGGCGCGGGCGGCGGCCACCACGGCGTCCATGGGCAGTTCGAGCTGGAGCAGCAGCGCGTCCGAGCGGGCGATGACGTCGAGATCCTCGGGGGTGGGCCCGGTCACGGTGCCGTTGGCGCCGGGGATGACGATGATGGAGTTCCCGCCGTCGTCGTCCACCACGATGTGCGCGATCCCCGACGAACCTGGCACGACCCGCAGCCGGGACACGTCCACCCCGGCGTCTTCGAGGGACGCCCGCAGCGCGGGCCCGAACGCGTCGTCCCCGACAGCTCCGATGAACGCGGCCCCCGTCCCGGACGCGCGGGCCGCCGCGATGGCCTGGTTGGCTCCCTTGCCGCCGGGGACGGTGGCGAACGAGCGGCCGGTCACCGTCTCCCCCAGTTTGGGTGCCATCGGGGTGTACGCCACCAGGTCCATGTTCGCGCTGCCGAATATCGAGATCACGTGAGCCTCCTCGAAGGACCGGCCAGGGCCAGCGTTCGCCCGGCGAGCGCGCCGAAGGTGGTTCCGTCGAAGCCGCGCAGGGTGGTCGTCACATGATCGCGCAGGTGCCACCGCGGGGGGAGCCGCCGGGCGCCGAGGATGCCGCCCATGACCGAGCCCACGGTGGCGCCCGCCGAGTCGGTGTCCCAGCCGCCCGCGACGGCGCCCGCCACGGCGGCGGTGAAGTCGCCGCGGGAGTGGATCAGGGCGGCGGCGATCAGGGCCGCGTTGTTGACGGTGTGCACCCAGTGCAGGCCGCCGTGCCGTTCGTACAGGCGGTCGGCGACGCGTTCGAAGCAGGGCTCGGTCCGGGCGTCGGCGACGGCCTCCCGCACGGCCACCGCCAGGCGGGACCCGGCGGGGATCACGGACAGCCCGGCGCCGACGACGTCGCGCACGGCCTGCGCGGGGTCGGGGCCGGTGGTGAGCGAGCGGGCGCACATGGCGGCGGTCATCATGGCGCCGTACAGGCCGTTGGCGGTGTGGGTGAGGCGGGCGTCGCGCCAGGCGGAGGCCGCGGCGGCGGCCGGGTCGCCGGGGTTGACCCAGCCGTGGACGTCGGCCCGGATGAGCGCGCCGATCCACTCGCGGAACGGGTTGCGGTATGTCGCGGTGGCCGGGGGTTCGAGGCCGTCGAGCAGGTTGCGGTACGCGACGCGTTCGGCGGTGAAGACGCGGCCGGCGGGCAGCTCGTCCAGCCACAGCCGGGCCACGTCGGCGGTGGTGAAGTCGCGGCCGTGGCGTTCCAGCAGGGTCAGCGCGAGCATCGGGAAGTTCAGGTCGTCGTCCTCGGGGACGCCGTCGATGTTCTCGGCCAGCGAGGTGGTCGCGCTGCGGCGGTTCCACGGCCAGCGGGCGGCGACGTCGTCCGGCAGGCCCTTGGCGGTGAACCAGCCGCGGATGGGCCAGTTGCCGGTGGCCTCGGCGATCTCCCTGATGCCCTCGCGCGGGATCTTCTCCACGGGTTTGCCGAGCACGCACCCGGCGGCCCGGCCCATCCACGCGCCGAGCAGCCGGTCGGGCAGGTCGTCCCCGGCGGGGGTCGTCTCCGGGACGGACGCCGCGCCCGCAAGGATCTCCCGCAGGCCGGACGGCTCGGGAAGGGGTGAGGGGACGGCCGCGAGCTCGTCCAGCAGCTCGGCGGCCAGGGCGCGCGACGCGGCGGAGGCCGGGCCCGGGGAGGCACCCGCGCGGGGCGGCGCCGGGTGGCCGCCCGCGTCGTGCCAGCGGGCCGCGACGGACGCCACGTCCCTGCCGTCCTCGGCGGCCTGGCGCAGCTCGTGGCCGACGAGGTCCTCGGGCTGCACCCAGGTGAGCCGCAACGGTGTCACCGGGGCTCCCCGTCGAAGGTCAGGGACGCGAAGGCGGACTCGTGCGCGCGGCGGCGGGCCAGGTCGGCGGTGTGGAGGCGGCGGGCGACGCCGGCGATGGCGACACCGGGGGCGACCAGGTCGACGCGGCTGGCCTCCGACACCGGGTCGAGCCACTCGGCGGGGACGCACTTGGCGCCGCCGAGGGCACCGGCGACGGCGCCGCCCATGCTGGCGATGGAGTCGGCGTCGCGGCCGTAGTTGACGCCGCCGAGCACGGTGTCGCGGTAGTCGCCGCCCGCGATGAGCAGGAACGCCAGCGCCAGGGGCAGTTCCTCGATGCTGTGCACGCGGCTCGGGCGGCGGGCGCCGAGACCCTGGTCGCGGTAGGTGTCGGCGACCGTGTCGTACGGCGCCATGGCGCGGCGCAGCGCCTCGAACGAGCCGTCCCAGTGCGCGAAGTCCCTGGCGCGGTCGCACACGGCCTCGATGGCGGCCCGGGTGCCGTCGCGGGCGAGGCGCAGGCAGGTGGCGACCACCGAGTCGGGGGTGGCGCCGGGCCGCATCGCCTCGGCGACCGCGGCGGCCAGCACGCCCGCCGCCTCCCGGCCGTAGCTGGACTGGTGGGCGCCCGCCAGGTCGACGGCCTCGGCGTACGCGCCGTCGGGGTCGGCGGCGTTGACGACGCCGACCGGGGCCATGTACATGGCGGCGCCGCAGTTGACGATGTTGCCGACGCCGGCCTCGCGGGGGTCCACGTGGCCGTAGTGCAGGCGCAGGACCAGCCACTTCTCGGCGAGGAACACGCGGTGCAGGGGCAGCGCCTCTGCCTCCAGTTCGGGGATCCAGCGCTTCTCGCCCATCATCTCGGGCACCAGGTGGTCGGCGGCGGCGTACGCGTCGAGGTGCGCGCCGGCGCGTTCGTACACCCGGATCAGGGCGTGGGTCATGAGGGTGTCGTCGGTGACGTGGCCGTCGCCCTTGTGGTACGGCGCGATGGGGCGGGCGTTGCGCCAGTCCGGGTTGAACGGGGGGACGATGCCGGTGACCGGGCCGCCGTAGCGGCCGGTGATCTGCTCGGGGGTCCAGCCCTCGGTGGCGCCGCCGAGGGCGTCGCCGACGGCCGCGCCCGCCACGCAGCCGACGGCCTTGTCGGTCAGCAGGTCGTCCGGTCGTCCGGTCGCCGCTGTGTGGGACGTCATGCGAGTCCTTCCGCGATGTCGATGAGGTCGGTGCCGGCCAGGTCGGGCAGGGCACAGCCGATGAGGGTGCGGGCGGCCTCCCGCCAGCCTTCGGGGACGGCCCGCAGGCCGCCCGCGGCGCCGGTGAGGGCGCCGGTCAGGGCCGGGGCCGAGTCGGCGAGCGAGGGGAGGCAGGCGGCGGCGGGCACGGCCTCGGCGAGCCTGCCGCCGGAGACCTCGGCCAGGGCCAGCGCCACCGGCAGCGTCTGGGCCGCGGACACGCCGTAGCTGTAGACGTGGTCGAGCAGGGCGGCGTCCAGCGCGGGGACGGCGGCGAAGGCGCCGCCCGCGTGCCTGGCCGCCTTCAGCGCCGTCCGGGCCGCGTGGCCGATGGCCGTGTCCGGGGGCAGCTCGTCCAGCGCCGCCGCGACGGCCGCGGTGACGGGTGCGCCCGCCACCAGTTCCCGCACGGCGGCGGCCATCGCGACGGCGGCGAGCACGCCGTCGCCCGCGTTGGTGACCTCCGCGTCCGGGCGGGGGTCCATCCCGGCGGCGCCGAACGCGACGGCCCGTACCGCCGCGGCGTCGTCGAAGTGGTGCGGGTTGTCGTACCCGCTCACCGGGGGCGCCTTCCCGGCCGCGAGGTTGCCGAGGGCGGCCCGCACCGAGATCCGCACGCGCAGGTCGTCGCGTCCCGCCAGCCGTCCGAACGCCTCGGCCCGGTCCTCGTGCCTGGTCAGCGCCGTCCAGGCGAGCCACTCGGCGTCGTCGGACGGCCCCGTGGCCAGCGGCTCGGGCGGCTGGTTGAGCGCGAACGGCACCGGCAGCGTCGTCACCGCGTGCTCCTCGGCGAACCCGTCCAGCTCTCGCGCCAGCCGCCTGCTCCACGGCGCGTGCAGCCCGGACCTGTGCCGTGCCGCCGGCCACCCGGCGGCGTCCCCTGCGGCGAGCCCGATGAAGGCCCCCCGGATCCTGTCCCCCGAAGACATCTCCCTCTCCTTACCTGCCTCGCGCCGCGGCCTCGGCGAGCTCCGTGGCGACGTCCAGCACATGCAGCCCTTTGACACCCGGCAGGCACCGCCCCGCCACCGGCCCGATCTCCTTGGCCCACCGCTCCGGCACCCCGCCCTCGCCGCGCCCCGCCCCCGCGAGAGCGCCCGCGATGGCGGCCACCGTGTCGGCGTCCCGCCCGAAGTTGGCCCCGATCACCACGGACTCCTCCACGTCCCCCTCACCCAGGAGATACGCGGCGAACGCCAGCGCCACCGCCTCGGGCGCGAGATCCGTCCACGGGTAGTCCCGCACCACCACGGCCTCGTACAACGCCCCGATGTCCTGCGCCGACATGGCCGCGCGCAGGTTGCGGGCGGTCCACGAGTCCTCGGGGATCGCCGCCAGGGCCGCGTGGGCCACCTCGGGTGGTGGGGCGCCGGTCATGGCGACGGCGACGGCCGCCGCGACGGCCTGGCCGCCGTAGACGCCCTCGCCGTTGTGGCTGACGGTGCCGTCCTCGGCGGTCAGGCGGGCGGCCTCGGACGGGTCGCCGGCGGCGAAGACGCCGTAGGGGGCGGCGCGCATGGCGAGGCCGTCGGACCAGCCGTGGGAGTGGGTGAGGCCGGTCATGGGGGGGTTCAGGCCGCGGAGCAGGGCGCGGACGGTGCCGAGTTCGGAGAAGCCGGCGCCGCGCATCGGGCCGTCCATCAGGGGGATGACGCGGGTGCGGTACTCCCTCGCGACGTCGGCGGAGGTCAGGCCGTGGCCGTGGCGGGACAGCAGGGTGGCGGCGAAGATCGTGTACTCGGTGTCGTCGGTGCCGCCCGAGCCGGGTTCGATCTCGGTCAGGCGGCCCCAGCGGCGGGTGATCTCTTCGGGCGTGAGGTTCTCCGCGGGGCGCCCGAGGGCGTCGCCGGCCGCCAGGCCGAGCAGGCATCCTCGGGCGCGGGTCCTCAGCAGGTCGGGGGTCACCGGTTGTAACGCTCCAGCACCTTGTTGCCCTCCTCGACGAGCCGCTGTGCCGTCTGGTCGAGGGTGATCTTGCCCGCGAAGTACTCCTGCAACGCGGGGGTGGCGACCTTGCTCCGCCACTCGTCGAAGCCGTTGACCCGCAGGTACGGGGCCACCACCAGGTCCTTGGCCGACGCGGTCGCGACGTCCCAGCCGTTCTCGGTGGTGGTCATGGACGGGTCGCTCGCCGCCTTCACGCTGGTCGGCAGCAGCCAGTCGCCCTTGGCGAGCTTGGCCTGGTTGGTGCTGTTGAGGAAGTAGGAGATGAACTTGGCGGCCTCGTCGGGGTGCTCGCTGTCCGCGGACACCGACAGGGTCTGCGAGATGGCGGCCTGGTGGGAGCTGGTGCCCTTCAGCGGCGGGATGGTGATCCACTCGAAGCCCTCGGGGGCCTGCTCGACCACCTGCTGGCGCAGGTAAACGCCGGTGGGCAGCAGGGCGTACTTGCCGGCGTAGAACCCGGGCAGCGGGTCGGCGGTGCCCATGCCGAGCGTGGCGGGGTCGGCGGACTTGTCGGTGTGGAGCTGGTCGTAGATGCGCTGGAGCACCTCGCGCTCCTGCGGCCCGACCTTGACGGTGGCCTTCGTACCGTCCACCTGGAAGAACGTGCCGTCGAAGTTCAGCGCCAGGGTGAGCACCTTGTTGACCGGCGACTTCAGCGGCCACGCGACGCCGTAGGAGCCCTTCTTGGTGAGCTTCTTGCTGATCTCGGCGAACTCGTCCCAGGTCCAGGGGTCGGCCGGTGTCGGGATCCGCACGCCGGCGTCGTCCAGCAGCTTCTTGTTGCCGATGATGATCTGCGACTCCTGGAGGAACGGCACGCCGAACACCCCCTGCCCTCCCTTGCCGTCGGAGAAGGTGACGGTGTCCCAGGCGGGCTTCGGGATGTCCGCGGTCAGCTCGGCGGACAGCTTGCCGGTGAGGTCCAGCAGGTAGCCCCGCGCGGCGAAGCCCGCGAGGGCCGGGGAGTCGTCGTGGATGACGTCCGGCGGGTCACCGGCCTCGAAGGACGTGACGAGCTGGTCGTTGACGTTGTCCCAGCTCCCCTGGACGTACTCGACCTGGATGTTCGGGTTGGCCTTGTTCCACTCGGCGACGATCTCCTTGTTGGCGGCGACCGACTCCTTCTGCCAGGCCAGGCTGAGGAACTTCAGCCCGACCGGCGCGGAGGAGGAGGCGGCGCCGTCCCCGCCGCCGCTGGACGAGCAACCGGCGGTCAGCGCGACGATCGCCGCCGCGGCGACCGCGAGTGCGGTTCTGGTACGCAAGGGGCTTTCTCCTATCGAAACTGCTGCGGCTGGGGGTGGAGGAACAGGGGCGGCGTCATCCCTTGACGGCGCCGGCCATCAGGCCGGATCTCAGCCGCCGCTGGATGACCGCGAAGAAGGCCAGGCTGGGGATCGTGGCCAGCAGCGACGCCGCCGCGAGCGGCCCGAGGCGGGCCACCCCCTCGGCGCCGGTGAAGCGCACCAGGGTCAGCGGCAGCGTCGCCACGTCGGGATCCTTGAGCACGACCAGGGCGAACAGGAACTCGTTCCAGGAGGAGATGAAGGCGAACAGCGACGTGGCCACCACCCCGGGCGCGAGCAGCGGCGCGACCACCCGCACCAGCGCCCGCAGCCGTCCGGCGCCGTCCACGGCCGCGGCCTCCTCCAGCTCGCGGGGCACCGCCCGCACGTACCCCTGGAGCATCCACAGCGCGAACGGCAGCACGAACGTGACGTGCACGACGGTCAGCCCGGCCAGGGTGTTCACCAGGTCCAGGGTCCGCAGCACCATGAACAGCGGGATGATGATCAGGATGAACGGGAACACCTGGCTGACCAGCACCCACCCGGTGGCCGCCTTCCCGAGCAGCGACCGGTGGCGGGCCATGGCGTACGCGGCGGGCAGCGCGAGCACCACGGTCAGCAGCGAGGCGCTCACCGCGACGACCAGGCTGCGCAGCGCGGCGCCGAGAAGGTCCTGCTCGGCGAACGCGTCGGCGAAGTTGCTCAGCACCGGGTCGCGCGGGATCCAGGTCGGCGTCAGGCTCGCCATCTCGCGGGCGGTCTTGAACGCGGTGGACATCAGCCACACCAGCGGGAACGCCAGGAAGACGACGTAACCGGCCAGGGCGAGGTACTGCAAAGGCCTGCGCATGTCAGTGCGCCTCCCGCATCTGCCGCCTGATGTAGAGGCCGAGCACGGCCAGCACGACGATCACGATGGCGACGCCGAGCGTGGCGGCGTAGCCGAAGAAGCCGTAGCGGAACGCCTCCTCGTAGGCGAACAGCATCGGCAGCCGGGTGCGCCCGCCGGGCCCGCCCTGGGTCAGCACGTACACCAGGCCGAACTGGTTGATGTTCCAGACGAAGTCCAGCGAGGTGATCGTCACGATGATGGGCCGCAGCTGCGGCAGCGTGATGCTCCAGAACGACCGCCAGGACCCGGCGCCGTCCACGTGCCCGGCCTCGTACAGCTCCCTCGGGATGGTCTGCAGCCCGGCGAGCAGCACCACGGTGGTCTGCGGCATGCCGGTCCACACCCCGACGACGATCACCGCGGGCAGCGCGACGGAGAAGTCGTTCAGCCAGTCGACGTTGTGGGAGATCAGCCCGGTGTCGCGCAGCAGGCCGTTGAGTATGCCCGCGTTGGGGTGGTAGACGAGCCGCCACATCAGGCCGATCACCACCGGCGGCATGGCCCACGGCACCAGCGACAGCACCCGGGCGAGGCCCCGCAGGCGCAGGTTCTCGTTGAGCAGCAGGGCGAGGCCGAGCGAGGCGGCGAACTGGAGCGCGGTCACCGACACCGCCCAGATCAGGCCGATGCGGAACGAGCCCCAGAAGTCGGCGTCGGTGAGCAGGTCGCCGAAGTTGGCCACGCCCACGAACGACGTCACGGCGCCCCGGCCGGAGCGCGCGTCGGTGAAGGCCAGGTAGATGCCGTACAGCAGCGGCCCGACGCTGAAGATCAGCACCGGGACCAGCGCGGGCAGCATCAGCAGCAGGGCCTCTCGCCCCTGGCGGTTCTTCGTCCCGGCGAGGCGCGGCGCGGCGGCGCGGGTGGCGGTGGCGGTCATCGGGCCTCCTCCCCCGCGGTGGAGGCCCGGACCACCAGGTGGGGACGTACGGTGACCACGCGCGGCGGGCCCTCGCCGCCGCGCAGCCGGTCCAGCAGCAGCTCGGCGGCGACCCGGCCGCGTTCGGCCGAGCCGAGGGAGACGCTGGTCAGGGCCGGCCACGTGAGGGTGGCGAGGTCGGTGTCGTCCATGCCGGCCACCGCGACGTCCTCGGGGACCCGGCGGCCCGCGGCGCGCAGCACGTCGAGCGCGCCGGCCGCGATCAGGTCGTTGGCGCACAGCAGGGCGTCCACGTCGGGGGCCCGCCTCAGCAGGCGGGCCGTGGCGCGGGCGCCGTCGGCGCGGTAGAAGTCGCCCACCTCGGCCAGCCGGGGGTCGTGCGGCAGGCCGAGCGCGGCGAGCGCCTCGGCGTAGGCGGCCGAGCGGGCGGCGCCGGGGACGGTGTCGGTGGGGCCGTTGACGAAGCCGATGCGGCGGCGGCCGATGGCGTGCAGGTGCTCGACGGCCAGCCGGACGCCGGTGCGGGAGTCGGTGCGCACGTTGTCCACCGGGGTGCCGTCCGGTGCGCCGCCGATGACCACGATGGGGGCGCGGGCGGCGGCGAACATCTCCAGGTGCTCGGGGGTCATCCGCAGCGGCACCATGATCAGGCCGTCGATGTACCGCTCGCCGAGGCCGCGCAGCACCTCGATCTCGTCGGCGGTGTCGGTGTCGGTGGAGTGCAGCACGAGGCGGTACCCCGCCGCCTTGATGAGCGGCTGGATCTCGCGGATCATCGCGAGGTACGCCGGGTTGCCGATGTCGGCGATGGCGAAGCCGACCTGGTTGCTGCGCCGCGACTTGAGCGACCTGGCCGCGGAGTTCGGCGCGTATCCGAGCTCGCGCGCGGCGTCCAGCACCCTGCGCTCGGTGTCCGCCCTGGTGGGCAGCCCGTTGAGCACGCGCGACACCGAGGCGATGGACACCCCGGCACGCTGGGCGATCGTCGTGATCGTCGGCTCCTCGGTCACCTGGTCCCCTCGGTCGGCGTAGACGGTAAACGTTTACAGTAACCGCCGGATCGAGCAGGTGTAAACGTTTACGGTGTGCGGCCATGAAACATGCCCGTAACGGCAACCGTCAAGTCACAATCCCGTAAAACGGCCGTCCCTTATGGGAAACCCCAGGTGGAAGCGCCTCAGTGAACGTGCCCGCGGGCCGGGTCGCGGGGGTTGGCGCGCAGCCACGCGAGGCGGTCGCGGCTCTCGTCGTCCATGGGTGTGTAGACGACCATGCGGGTCTCCGGCGGCGAGGCCAGCGCCATGCTGGTGGAGGTGGTGCGCACCAGGCCGGCTCCGGACGGCTGGAAGATCTTCATGCGGGTGCCGGGACGGGCCACCTCGTGGTCGGCCCACATGCGGGCGAAGTCGGGGCTCGCCGCGGACAGCCTGCGCACGAAGCTCTCCCAGGACGGCTCGCCGAGGTGGCGGACGAACGCCGACCGCAGTGTGGCCACCATCAGCGGGCGTTCCTTCTCGGCGTGCAGGATCGGGTTGCAGCACGGCGGGCACATGAAGCACTGCCAGATGGCGTTGCGCTCGGGCAGCCCGCGGGAGGTCAGCGTCGGGAACAGCACGGCGTACGCGGCGTTCCAGGCCAGCAGGTCGTACCGGCTGTTGTACACGCAGGCGGGCAGCGGATCGAGGTTGTCCAGGATCTCGTGCACCTCGGCGCCGAGGTCCTCGCCGGCCCCGTGCTGCGGCACCTCGGGCACGTCGGCCAGGCGGTACAGGTGTTCGCGCTCGGCGGAGTCGAGCCGCAGCGTGCGGGCGACGGCGTCCAGCACCTGCACGCTGGCGTTGATGCGGCGGCCCTGCTCCAGCCAGGTGTACCACGTGACCCCGACCCCGGCGAGCTGCGCCACCTCCTCGCGCCGCAACCCGGGGGTGCGGCGGCGGGGCCCCGGCGGCAGCCCGACGTCGCCCGGGGTGATGCGGGCGCGGCGGCTGCGCAGGAACGCGGCCAGCTCGGCGCGCCGTGGAGCGGTCGTGGTCACGCGGTCCATACTGCCCCGTGAGCGGACATCGTGCCAGGTGGTGGCGGTACCAGGATAACCAGGCTCTCACTCCCCGTATCCCCGGCGGGCCACGATGACCGGCGTGACAATCATCGCTCCACCCCTGAGACGTCCGGCCGTCCGCACGTCCCGCGGGATCCTCGGCGTCGTGCTGATCGGGCAGTTCATGGCGATCCTGGACGTGTCCATCGTGAACGTCGCCGCCCCGACGATCCGCACCGACCTCGCCGCGTCCGGCTCCGGCCTCCAGCTGATCATCGCCGGGTACACCGTCGCGTACGCCATGCTGCTGATCACCGGGGCCCGGCTCGGCGGGCTGACCGGGCCGCGGCGGATGTTCCTGCTCGGCCTCGCCGTCTTCACCGCCGCGTCGCTGGCCTGCGGGCTCGCGGGCTCGGAGACGGCGCTCATCGTGTTCCGCCTCGCGCAGGGGGCCGGGGCGGCCCTGATGGTGCCGCAGGTGCTGAGCGTCATCCAGCTGCGCTTCGAGGGGACGGCGCGGGCCAGGGCGCTGAGCGCGTACTCGGCGGTGCTGGCGGGCGGCATCGTGGCCGGGCAGGTGCTCGGCGGGGCGCTGGTCACCGCCGACCTGTTCGGCACCGGCTGGCGGCCGGTGTTCCTGGTCAACGTGCCGATCGGCGTCGCCCTGCTGGTGGCGGGGGCGCGGCTGCTGCCCAAGGACCACGTGCCGCGCGACCAGGGGGTGGACCTGCCGGGGCTGGTGATCCTGTCGGCGGCGGTGTCCCTGCTGGTCGTGCCGCTGGTGCTCGGGCACGAGCGGCACTGGCCGCTGTGGGGATGGGTGTCGATGGGGGCCGGCGTGGCGCTGGTGGCCGTGTTCGTGCCGGTGGAGCGGCGGGCCCGGCACCCGCTGATCCCCGGACGGCTGCTGCGCGCCCCCGGGCTGGTGCCCGCGACGATCGCCATCTTCATGGCGATGCTCACCTGGGGCGGGTTCCTGTTCGCCGTGGCGCTGCATTTGCAGGGCGGGCTCGGGGACGACCCGCTGCGGGCCGGGCTGACCTTCGCGCCAGGCGCGGCCGGGTTCGCCGTGGTCAGCCTGACCTGGCGACGGCTGCCCGAGCGGCTGCACCGGGCGCTGATCCCGGCGGGGTTCACGATGGCCGCCGCCGGATACCTCGGGATCGCCGGGGTGCTCTCCGGCGGCGGGCACGGGGAGCCGTGGCTGGAGGTCCTGCTCGCGGTCAGCGGGGCCGGGCTCGGCGCCGCCTACAGCCCGCTGTTCACCGTGGCGCTGGCCCGGGTGGCGCCCGCGGACGCGCCGGACGCCAGCGGGCTGCTCGCGACGACGCTGCAACTCGGGCAGGTGGTGGGGGTGGCGGCCCTCGGCACCCTGTTCCTCGGGCTCGGCGCTTCCGCGCACGCCATCGGGGTGACGGGCGTCGTGCTCACCGTTCTGGCGCTGGCCGGCGCCGCGTGCGCGGTTCCGCTGCTCACACGAGGCGGCGCCAGACGTCGATCGTGAGGACGGGACGCATGCCCGCCGACAGGTAGAGGTCGAGCGCCGGGGAGGTGTTCTCGGAGTCCACGTGCAGGTAGGTGCCCGCGCGGCCCCTGAGCGCGTCGGCGGCGAAGGCGCGGCGCAGCAGCAGGCGGCCGAGTCCCCGGCCGCGGAACTCCGGCAGCACCGCCAGCACCCGGACGTAGCCGCAGTTCTCGTCGGAGACGAACATGTCCGAGCCGAGCAGCATGCCCGCGGGCGCGCCGCGCACCGTGGCCAGCAGGAGCTGACCCCAGTCGTGCGTGCTGGACGCCTCGAACTCCTCGCGCCACCCGGGGTACTCGCGGGCCACGAAGCCGAAGTGCTCCGCGAACCCCTTCTGGTGCACCTGGTGCGCCGCCCGGACCTGCGCGTCGGTCTCCGCCCGCCGCACCTCGGCCCCGTCCGGCGCCGGGACCGGGTCGACGGGGCCGTCGTGGTCGATCCGCAGCCGATGGAAGCTCCGCTCGGCCGCGAAGCCGTACCGCTCCGCCCACTCCCGTTTGCCGGTGTCCTCCCGGTAGATCCCGATGTCGGCCATGGCGCGCGGCGCCCCCGGCCCGGCCGCGATCTCCCGTGCCCGCCCCAGCACCGTGTCCCACAACCAGCCCGTCACCCGCGGGTCCTGCGAGCACACCTCGATGTCGCTGTCCCCGCCGTCGCCCTTGCGCCGCGCGTACCCCCAGCCGACGACGCCGGCGTCCCGGAGCACCACCCAGGCGTCCCGCCCGCGGTCCAGCGACGGGTCGGACAGCTCGTCGGTCACGTCGTCGAGCGTCATGTCCGGATGCCCCAGCACCTCGGCGTCGCACGCGGAGATCAGCCCGTGGATCGCCGACGCGTCCTCCACCTCGGGCCGCCGCACCTCGTATGTTCCGTCGAGCCGCCCGTTCTCACCGTTCTCGTGCACGAAACCCGTTCTACACCCCACCCCGCTCCGCCCCGAAGCGATTTATCGGCGGGCCCGGGCCCCTGAGCGGGTGAACCGGAGAACGCGAACCGGCCACGCGTTAGGCTGATCGGTCATGGTACGCACCCGTCTCTATCGCCACGGGGCTCTTGAGGCCGAGGGGTTCCCCGTCGCCGAGGTGTCCGACTACCTGAACGATCCCTCCGCCACCGTGTGGTTCGACCTGCTCAGCCCGACCCCGGAGAAGCTGGCCGTCGTCAGCGAGGAGCTCGGGCTGCATCCGCTGGCCATCGAGGACGCGCTCCACCCGCACCAGCGGCCGAAGATCGACGTCTACGAGAGCCATCTGTTCATCACGGTGTACGTGGTCACCCTCGCCAACGGCGGGCTCGACCTGTCCGAGGTGTCGATCTTCGTGACCAAGAACGCCCTGGTCACCGTGCGCACCAGCGACTCCTGCGACATCGACGCCATCACCGCCCGCTGGGACAGCACCGCGCGCATGGCCAAGCACGGCGTCACCTTCCTGCTGCACGGCCTGCTCGACTACGTGGTGGACGGGCACTTCGACGTCGCCGAGGCCCTGGACGACCGGGTGGAGAACCTCGAGGACCAGCTTTTCACCGACAACCCCGCCGACGGGCGGGCCATGCAGCGCCAGATGTTCGACATCCGCCGCACGACGGTCCGCTTCCGCCGGGTCGTGGTCCCGATGCGTGAGGTCGTGAACAGCCTCATGCGCCGCGACCTGGACATCGTCTCCCCCGAGATGGCCCCCTACTACCAGGACGTCTACGACCACGTCCTGCGGGTGTCGGAATGGACCGAGTCCCTGCGCGAACTGGTGGGCAACGTCTACGAGACCCACCTCAACCTGCAGAGCAACCGCATGAACGACATCATGAAGCGCGTCACCAGCTGGGCCGCCATCATCGCCGTCCCCACCGCGATCACCGGTTTCTACGGCCAGAACATCCCCTATCCCGGCTTCGCCCACGCCGCCGGCTTCTGGACCTCCACCATGCTCATCGCGGTGATCTCCGTCGCCCTGTACCTCGTCTTCCGCAAGAACGAGTGGCTTTAGAAGCACACCCGCACGAGAAACGAACGGCCGCGGAGCGCCTTTTTCACGCGACCAGAACACTTTCCACGCGAGAACCGCACGGGCCCGCGCACCTCACGCGCGAGAAACTCGGGGCCTAGGAGCGGAGAGCGCCCCGGCCGTCCTGAATCGCGTGCCATTCCTCGTCCGACATCGGCGGTGTCCCGAGGGAACGCGCCGCCTCGTCCAGGTCGGCCCGGTTCAGCCGCCAGCAGTGCATCAGGCGCTCGGCCCGCCGGCGCTGGCGTTCGCTCGCCACGATCAGTGCCATCGCGGCCCGCACCCGTTCCATGATCCCGCGATTCACCCGGCACCTCTCCCCGAGTTCCCCCACCGCCCCGGCCTCCCCGGGAACGTCCCCCATCGTCACGGCAGACGCTCTCCCTCCCCCATGCCCCCTCGCCGCCTCCTCGCAACTCGGCGTACCGCCCCGCCACCCGCCGCGCCGTCGTGACCGGATCGTCGGCCGGGCTGTAGCAGTACGTCCGCCGCCGCGTCGTCTCCGACACGCCTCCCGACCACCAGAAGTAACAACTCCCGTCCGTCCAGGCCACCAGGTCCGCGCACACCTCCACCAGCGCCAGCCCCATGCCCTCGTGCACCTCGCCACTGATCCCGTGCCCCTCCAGCACCCGGCTCAGCCGATGCGCCGCCCAGGCCGCCGCGTGCCGTCCCTCACCACTCACGACCGCCGCCCGAGCACCACAAGAGAAACGCCATACAACGAACGTAGAAATTTCCCCGGTAACCGGCAAGAAGGTTCCGGAATGTTGCTGCACATCGCACGACAGAAGCCGCACCAGTACCATGAAACATTCGACCTCAGGCGAGAGCGACGCTTTTCGGCGTCCGAATCAACGTTGCACGGTCGCGCCGTATATCGACCTGTGCCCTACACATAATTGGATGCCATCTATGGCAGGCGTGGAATATCTACTGTGGGGACTTTTCGGCGGTTTCGCCGTTGAGGGCCTGGAGTTCGCGGGCGCGATCCGCCGCTCCGGGAAATGGCCCTGGAAGGAGCCCCACGAGATCGTCCCGCTCATCGTTTCGGTGATCATCCGCTTGCTGGTGGGCGGCGGGCTCGCCGCCGCGGCGGGCGCCGCACAGCAGATCAACGGCCCCTTCGGCGCCTTGGCCATCGGCGTGGCCGCCCCCCTGATCATCGAGCAGCTCACGTCCCAGATCTCCCTCACCGGTGCCACCGGCGGCACGCTCCCGCTGGTGGGCGCCAGCGCCGAGCGGGCGGCCGACCCCGCCGGGGGCGGCGATGCGGGCTGACACCTTCGCCGGCCGCCTGGTCGCCGCCCTCTCCCGCCGCGACCCGGCCTTCGGCACCCGCCCCGACCTGTCCTTCGCCGCGAGCCGCCGCTGGCTCGCGGCCTTCACCCGCCGGACCGCCCCCTTCGCCCCCGCCTCAGTGGCCTCCCCGCGGGACCGGCCCGCGACCGGTGACCGGGCTCCCGCGACACCCTGGCACAAGCGAACGGTCCCCATCTGGGTCCCCGTCCTGTGTTCCCTGACCGTCGCGCTGATCATGCTGATCCCGTACGCCGTCCGCCAGTCCCGCGCCGCCCCGGCCCCGATCACTCCCCCGTCGTCCGGCGGCCCCGACCGCACGGACTTCGCCTCCGCCCTCCCCTCGTCACATGTCATCAGCGTGGACATAGAGTCCTGGGACGGCGTGAAAGCGATATTTCGGGTACGCACTACCGACCGCCGCCCCGTCAGCCTGAGCGCCATGATGTCCCGCTCGGACACCGAGTCGCTTCCCGTCATCACACGCACCACGAGGCTCTCCGGCAGCGACACCTACCAGCGCCTCCATACCTACGAGCCGCCTCCCTGCGGAGTGACCGAGACCCGGGTGCTGACCGGCGTCACCACTCCCGCCGCGCGGGACGGGTGGTCCACGGCGACGGCCACCGCGGCCGGCCCACGGTGCCCCTCCTTGGAGACGCTAGCGGTCACGATGAAGAACCCGTCGCTCACGGTGACCTGTGGCAAGAAGGCCGAGATCATCGCCATCGTCGGCACCAACGGCGCCGCCGGGACGCTCCGGTACCAGTGGCTCCGGAGCGACAGTAAGACACCGATAACGGGCGAGGAGACGGTCTCCGGCAGTGAACGTCTGCTGACCTTGTCCCTCGACTGGACGTTCACCGGCAAAGGCACCACCCGCCACACCGCCACCCTGCGCGTCCTCGACCCCGTGCCCTCCGGGTCACCCCCGGAGGCCACCACCACCATCACCTATTCCTGCTGACCATCACCCATTCCTGCCGGGCCGGAACCTTCCTCGATCGCGCGCGGTATCAGCGATGCCGGACCCGGCAGAGCGAGAGGAAGCCCGCCTGATGAACCCCAGCCACCCTTCACCGTTCGTCCGCGTCGTGGTGGCCGCCGCGTTACTGGGCACCGCTCTCGCCGCATGCTCCAGCACCACCGCGGCACCGGCGACCTCCCCGCCCGCGCTCCGGGCCACGCCGCTGGGTGCGCGGCCCAGCCCGCCGGCGAGCGAACCGGTCACGCGGCATCCGGCGCCTACCGCCGCGCGGGGGGCGGACGGCTGCCCCGTGACCCGGCCCTCGGACCGGAAGACCGACCCGCCGCCGGAGGTGCCCGGCAGGGGGGACCGGTGGTACGGCGGGGGCCGGCTCTGGGTCTCCCTGCCGGATCCGGAGTACCGGGCGGAACGGCAACCGGACGGCTACTACGCGCTGAAGGTCGGCTGGTGGCGTCTGGCGGAAGGCCAGCTGCACATCACCGTCAACCGGAGTGAGGTCGAGAAGGGGACCTTCATCCCCGAGGTGCCCTCCGGCTACGGCCCCACCGGCTTCCAGCCCACCGGCCTCACCTTCTCCAGCCCCGGCTGCTGGCACATCATCGGAACCCTGGCCGACACCGAGATCGACTTCTGGCTCCGGATCCCGTGACCTAGCGCTCGGCCGCCGCGGGCACCAGGCCGTCCGCCACCAGGCCGGTGAGGACGGCCTCGCCCAAGGCCTGTACGGCCGACTGCGGGCGGACCATCACGGTGAACTCCTTGATCAGGCCCGCCTCGTCGAACTGGAGCATGTCGATGCCGTGGATCTGCTTGCCGGCGGCCGTGGCGCGGAACAGCAGGATCTCGGCGTCCGTGTCCTGGCCGTCGGCGCTGGTCTCCGCCGTGCCGGTGAGACGGCCGATGTAGCGGAACTCCTCGAACGTCCGGAGCAGGACCCCGAACAGGCCCATCACCAACGGCTTTCCGACGAACGGCGTGAACTTCACAGGGCTGTAGAACCGGATGTCCTCGGCGAACAATGCGTCCAGCGCCCCGAGATCCCGCTTCTCCACCGCGGCGCGGAAACTGTCGGCGGTCGTCACAATGGCCTCCATGATCAAGAGCGTTCTTCATACCCGCTCATTGTGGTACGAGCAGGGCCATCCGTACCGCGTCAGGCCGGGACGAACATCGGGGTGAGCGACACCGGCAGATGTAACGCGCCGTCGCGGATCTGGACGGGAGGGACGGCGCCAAAGGCGTCGACGGCGGTGGCCGTGGCGGACGGCCAGGGCCAGGTGGCATCGCCACCCGCCTCCCATCTGGAACAGAGACATCGGCGACCACCTTTACGTTGTAGATTTCGATGCTCCCTTCGACGGCCAGGAGCACGGACCAGGCCCGAATGGTTCTGCTGGAGGATGGGCTTGAGTCTCCCGTGAGGGGAGGCGCGAGGGTGGGGGCATGGACGGCGACACGCTCTACACGATCGGGGCGCTGGCCCGGCGGACCGGGCTCACGGTGAAGACCATACGGTTCTACTCCGACCGCGGGATCGTGCCGCCGACCGGCCGCAGCCCGGCCGGCTACCGGCTCTACGACCTGCGCGCGCTCGCGCGTCTGGACCTCATACGTTCGTTGCGCGACCTGGGGCTGGAACTCGCCGTCATCCGGCAGGTGCTGGACCGGGAGATCTCGGTGCCCGAGGTCGCGGCGGCGCACGCCAACGCTCTGGACGTGCAGATCCGCACCCTGCGACTGCGTCGCGCGGTGTTGCGAGCGGTGGCCAAGCGGGGCTCCACACCTCAGGAAATGGATCTCATGCACAAGGTCGCGAAACTCTCCGACGACGAGCGCCGGCGTCTCGTCAACGACTTCATCGACGACACCTTCGGGGGGCTGGACGCCAACCCCGCCCTCGTGGACATGATGCGCACCGCCATGCCCGACCTGCCGGACGACCCCGAACCCGATCAGGTCGACGCCTGGGTGGAGCTCGCCGAGCTCACCCAGGACCCGGACTTCCGCACCGCGGTGCGCCGGATGGCCGAGTACCAGGCGGCCGAACGCGCCGAGGGCGACACCACCGGCCTGCACCACGAGCTCACCGAAACCGTCCGCCGGCAGGTCGGCGACGCCCTCACCGCCGGCATCGCCCCCGCCTCGGCCGAGGCGGCACCCGTCGTCGACGCCCTCACCGCCCGTTACGCGCAGGTCTTCGGCCGTGCCGACGACACCGGCCTGCGCCGCTGGCTGCTGACACGCCTGGAACTCGCCAACGACCCGCGCGTGGAACGCTACTGGCATCTCCTCGCCGTGATCAACGGATGGCCCGTCCCGCCGAGCCTGACGCCGATGTTCGCCTGGTTCATCGCGGCCATGCGCGCCGATCTCGAACCGTAGCCCGGCGGGTCAGAAGTCGCCCTCGGCTACCTGGAGGACGGTGAGGCCCAGGGAGCGCCACATGGCGACGACGGTCTTCCTGTCGTCGATGACGCCGGTGATCTCCTGGTGGGCGAAGTGCCGGCGGTAGATGTCGCGTTTCAGGCGGAAGTCGGGGCGGTTGTCGTGGTCGGGGCGCATCCACAGGCCCTCGGTGCGGTCCCAGTGGCCCACGTGGGTCGCGAGCCAGAGTTCGGTCTGCCTGCGGCAGCGTTCCTTGCGGCCGGAGAGGTAGGCGACGCGGTGGTCCGCCTGGATGAGGGCCTGGACCACGAGGATCACGGGGAGGTTCGGGAGGTCCTCCCCGACGCGGTCCCAGTCGTAGGGACTGCGGTCGCCCTTCAGGGCCAGGGTCCCGTCGATGTCGACCAGCCACATGCCGGGCTCGCCTCCAGGGGTCAGGCGCCGGAGGGACGGCGGGCGTAGACCTCGATCTCGATCTTCATGCGAGGGTCGGAGAGGCCGCACTGGATCATCGTGGCGGCCGGGGGCGCCGCGGCGAAGGCGCCGCGGAGGGCGGGCAAGCAGGGCTCGAAGTCGTCCCGGTCGGGGAGGATGTACCGGACGCGGACGACGTCGGCGAAGGTGCAGCCCGCCTCGGCCAGGGCGGCCTCGATGTTACGCAGGCACTGCTCGACCTGGTCGACGATGTCGTCGGAGATGGTCATGGTGCGGTAGTCGAATCCGGTGGTGCCGGAGACGTGGACGTGGTCGCCGTCCACCACCGCCCGCGCGTACCCGACCTGTTCCTCGAAGGTGGAGCCGCTGAAGATCGCTCGACGCTCGGTCATGGACGAACGGTAGAAGATCGGGAGTGGCCCGTCCAACCCCATATTCAGTAGCCATGGCGATAGTAGCCATGTACAGTAAATCTCCATGACCACGGAGGAGGGGCCGACGACGGGATATCTCGTCTGGCGGCTGGCGAACAGATGGCGGGTGGCGGTGGACCGGGCGCTGGCGCCGCTCGGGCTGACGCACAGCCAGTACGTGGTGCTGTCCTCGCTGTACGGGATGCGGCGCGCGGAGCTGTACCCGAGCCAGCGCGAGCTGGCCGACCACACCGGGCTGGAGGCGCTGTACGTGTCCAAGCTGGCCCGCGCGCTGGAGGCCGACGGGCTCATCGAGCGCACCCGCGACCCCAGGGACACCCGGGCGGTCCGTCTCACGCTCACCCCCAAGGGCCAGGACGCCGTCCGCCCCGCCATCGGCATCGTGCGGAAGCTGGTGGACCGCCTGCTCCAGCCGCTCGGCGGGCGGGACGACCCGCGTACCGCGGCGTTCGTCCGCGACCTGACGGCCCTGCTGGACGCGCCGCCCGACCTCTCCGAGAGCAAAAGGGACCCCGATGCCTGAGACACGTGTGCTCGACTCGACCATCCACCACGAGGACTCCGGGAGCGGGACGCCGTTCGTGTTCCTGCACGGCAACCCGGCGTCATCCCACCTGTGGCGGGACGTCCTGCCCCGGATGGGCCCCGGAAGGATGCTGGCGCCCGACCTCATCGGCATGGGCCGCTCCGGCAAGCCCGACATCCCCTACCGCTTCGCCGACCACGCCCGCTACCTCGACGCCTGGTTCGACGCGCTCGGCCTGGACCGCGTCGTGCTGGTCGGCCACGACTGGGGCGGCGCGCTCGCCTTCGACCACGCGGCCCGCAACCCCGGCCGCGTCCTAGGGATCGCCTTCCTGGAGGCGATCGTCAAGCCCATGTCCTTCGACGACCTGTCCCCGCAGGCCAGGAAGCGCACCGAGCTGATCCGCAGCGACGCCGGCGAGGACCTGATGCTCGACCAGAACCTCATGGTCCGCCAGGCCTTCACCGGCGGAGTGCTCACCCCGCTCGGCGAAGGAGAACTGGCCCCGTACCTCGCCCCCTACCCCACCCGCGACAGCCGCCGCCCCCTGCTCGCCTGGGCCCGCCAGTTCCCCCTCGACGGCGACCCCGCCGACCTGGTCGTCCGCATCGAGGCGTACGACGCGTGGCTCGCCAAGAGCACCGGCGTCCCCAAACTCCTGATGACCTTCGAAGGCTCCCCCACCCTCCTGGTCGACCACCGCATGGCCGCCTGGTGCACGGAGAACATCGCCGCACTCGAAACCGTCCACTGCGGCCCCGCCGGCCACCACGCCCCCGAGGACCGCCCGCAAGAGATCGCCGCCGCCGTCAACGCCTGGGCCGACCGTCACGCCCTGCGCTGACCCTCCGAAATCCCCGGCACTGAACGTTTCACCCCCACCGCGCGTCCACCCGCCTTCCGCCCAGCTCACCACCGCTTTCGATCGCTCCACCACAACGTGATCTATCCGCCGCGACCGCCCGATGCGATGCTTCCGCCAGCCCGACCCGAGCCGCCCGGGGACTCCCCCGCAAGGTCGCTCATCCCGCTGGAGGAACCATGCGCACGGTACGAACTCTCCTGGCCTCGGCCATCCTGGCCGCCGGTCTCGCGATCACCCTGACCGCCACCCCCGCCCACGCCGAGACACTCCGCAACGTCTACTACACCAGCTCGGAGTGCTACCGCGTCGGCAACCTCGGCGTGTCAAGCGGCTGGTGGACCTACTACCACTGCGACCTCCAGTACAACTTCTGGTTCCTCTACGCCTGATCCTCACGAAGGGCCTCCCCGTCCGCGGCGGGGAGGCCCTTTCGCGCGTCCGGGGCCCCGGACGGCCCGTGCCGCGACACCGGGGTTAGCGTTGCGGGTGATCGGGCTTCGACGGCGCGGGAGGGCGATATGGAATACGTGCGGCTGGGGCGGACCGGGATGAAGGTGTCGCGGGTTTGCCTGGGGATGATGAGTTTCGGGGATCCGGAGCGGTGGCAGGGGTGGGTGCTGGACGAGGAGGGGGCCAAGCCGCTGGTGCGGAAGGCCGTGGAGGCGGGGGTGACGTTCTTCGACACGGCGGACGTGTACTCGTTCGGGACGTCGGAGGAGGTCACGGGACGGCTGCTGCGGGAGTTGTTCCCCCGGCGGGAGGACTACGTGCTCGCCACCAAGGTGTTCTTCCCGGTCGGGCAGTCGGTCAACGACTCGGGGTTGTCGCGCAAGCACATCTTCGCGGCGATCGACGCGTCGCTGAAGCGGCTCGGGACCGACTACGTGGATCTCTACCAGATCCACCGGTGGGACGATCACACGCCGATCGAGGAGACCATGGAGGCGCTGCACGACGTGGTGCGGGCCGGCAAGGCGCGGTACATCGGGGCCTCGACGATGTTCGCGTGGCAGTTCGCGAAGGCACAGCACGTGGCCGAGGCGAACGGGTGGACGCGGTTCGTGTCCATGCAGAACCACTACAACCTGCTCTACCGGGAGGAGGAGCGGGAGATGGCGCCCATGTGCGTGGACCAGGGGGTCGGGATGATCCCGTGGAGCCCGCTGGCGCGTGGGTTGCTGGCGCGGGCGGGGAGCGGTGACCAGGGGACGACGCGGACCGAGGTGGACGGGCGGATCGAGGAGCTGTACGGGGGGCCCGGGGACGCGACCGTGCTGGAGCGGGTGGCGCGGGCGGCGAAGGAGCGCGGGGTGCCGGCGGCGCGGGTGGCGCTGGCCTGGCTGATGGCGCAGCCGGGGGTGACCGCTCCCATCATCGGGGCGACCAAGGAGCGGCACGTCGACGACGCGGTGGCGGCCGTGGAGCTGTCCCTGAGCGATGAGGAGCTGGCGTCCCTGGCCGAGCCGTACGTGACCCGGCCGGTCAAGCACTGAGGCGGTCGGCCGGGGCGCGCGCGGCGGCGGGC